>NCBR01000038.1 GCA_002279285.1 Acidobacteria bacterium 37-71-11 | reverse complement strand
CTCGTGCAGGCGCGCCGCCACTCGACCGGGATCGTGTTCCAGTCGTTCCACCTGATGCCCCACCTCACGGTCGAGGAGAACATCGCGCTTCCGCTCGCGCTCGACGGCGGCAGGGATCCCGCGCGGGTGCTCGACCTCATCCGTCGCGTCGGCCTGACGCACCGCAAGGACCACTTCCCGGCGCAGCTCTCCGGGGGCGAGCAGCAGCGCACCGCGGTCGCCAGGGCGCTCGTGCACCGCCCCGCGGTGGTGCTTGCCGACGAGCCCACCGGCGCGCTCGACTCGGCCTCCGGGGCGGCGGTGCTCCGGCTCATGGACGAGCTGCGCCGCGAGGAGGGGAGCGCGCTCCTGCTCGCCACCCACGACGATGCGATCGCCACCGCCGCCGACCGCGTGATCCGGATGCGCGACGGTGCGATCGAGGCGGCGCTGTAGCCGTGCTGCTGCGCACCCTCGTCCTGCGGCCCGCAACGCGGAGGCCACTCCGCCTGCTGACGACCGTGGTCGGCGTGGCGGCCGGGATCGCGGCGCTGGTGGCCACTGTCGCGGCGAGCCGCGCGGCGGTGGCGGCGCTCGAGCAGGGGGTGGAGGAGGTGGCGGGCCGCGCCCGCCTCGAGGTGACCGGCCCCGACGGCGTGCCGGAAGCGCTCCTGGGGCGGCTGCGGCCGCTCACGGGCGACGCGGTCGTGGCGCCCGTGATCGAGGAGATCGCCCTGCTGCCGGCGCTCGGGGACGCGGTCCGCGTGCTGGGGGTGGACCTTCTGCTCGACGACCAGGTCCGTGCCCTCGAACCCGCGGCGACCGCGCTCCCATCCCCGCACGAGGTCGCGAGCCTGCTGGCCGGGCGCGGGGTGCTGCTGCCGGCGCGCCTCGCCGCTCGCCTGGGACTGCACCCCGGCGACCGGCTGGAACTCTCGGTGCGCGCCCGGCGCGAAAGCGTGACCGTGGCGGGCACGTTCGCCCCGCGCCGGTTCGGCTCCGCCTGGGACCGTGTCGTGGTCATGGACGTCGCGCTCGCGCAAGAGCTGTTCGGCCGCGTCGGCCGGCTCGACCGCATCGAGCTCGTCCCCCGTCGCGGCGTGAACGAGCGCGCCCTCGCCGCCGAGGCCCGCCGCCTCCTCCCCGCGGGCGTCACCGTCGAGGAGCCGCGGTCACGCGCCGCCGCGACCTCCCGCATGGTGCGCGCCCTCGAGTTCAACCTGGCCGCGCTCTCGGGGGTCTCGCTGTTCGTCGGCGCGGTGCTGGTCGCCACGACCCTCGCCACATCGGTCGTGCAGCGGCGCGGCGTGCTCGCCCTGGCGCGCTCGCTCGGCGCTTCCCGCGGCCAGATCGCGCGGGCGGTGCTGGTCGAAGCGGCCGGCATCGGGCTCCTGGGCGGCGCCCTCGGCGTCGCGGGCGGCGTCCTCGGCGCCCGCGCGGCGCTCGCCAGCGTGCGCTCGACGGTGGCCGCGGTCGTGCGCGGCATCCCCGCCACCGAGATCCGGCTGCCGTTGTGGCTCGCGGTCGCCGGGATCGCCATTGGGGTGGGCGCGTCGCTGCTCGCCGCGGCGCTGCCGCTCGTCGAGGCGGTGCGCACGCCACCGCTGCAAGGGCTCGCCAGCGAACAGCCGAAGTTCCTCCGCCGCCCCTCGCGGCGGCGCGCGGCGGGGCTTGCGCTCGCGTTCGGCGCGGCGGCGGTCGCCCTCGCACGCGCGCCTGCGTGGCACGACCTGCCGGTGGCCGCGCTCCTCGCCGCCCTGGCTCTGCTCGGCGTGCTGCTCGTGAGCGCGTCGCCGCTCCTCGACCTGCTCGCCCGCCGCGCCGCCGCGCCGCTCGCCCGCGCCGCGGAACGGACGCCGGTGCGCCTGGCGATCGCTGCGCTCGCCGCCGGCCGCCGCCGCGCGAGCTGGGCGGCCGGCGCCGTCGGGGTCGCGGTCGCGCTCGCGGTGGCGATCGGCACGATGGTGCACTCGTTCCGCGCCACCGTCATCGACTGGGCCAACCAGGGGATGCGCGCCGATATCTGGGTCCGCCCGCTCGCCGCCGACACCGGCGTCCAGGTCGGGCGGCTCGACCCCGCGGTGGTGCGGATCGCCGAGCGGCTCTTCGGCAAAGACGCCGTGGATCCGTTCCACACCGCGGCGGCCACCTTCCGTGGGCAGCAGGTGGCGCTCTCCGGCGGCGCGTTCGCGGTCGTGGCCCGTCGCGGTGGCGTTACGTTCCGCGACGGCCGCGATTCGCGCGCGGTGTTCGCCGCGGCGCTCGTGCGACACGCGGCGGTCGTCGGCGAGCCGTTCGCGACCCGGTTCCACGTCGGGGAGGGCGACACGATCACGCTCGGCGTCCCGGGCGGAACGCTCACCCGCCGCATCGAGGGGGTGTTCTACGACTACTCCCACCCCCAGGGGATGGTCGTGATCGACGACGCCGATTTCCTCGCCGTCTATCCCGACGACGGCCCGCAGGACGTGGCGGTGTTCCTGCCGCCGGGGGCGGATCCGCTCGCCGCCCGCGACCGGCTCATGGCCGCGCTCGGCGGGCGCTTCCTCGTCGAGGCGCTCCTGAACCGCGAGTTGCGGGCCGAGGTCGTGGCGATCTTCGACCGCACCTTCGCGATCACCCGCGCGCTGCAGGCGGTGGCCGCCGCGGTGGCGGTCCTGGCGGTGCTCACGGTGCTGTTCGCGCTGCTCGGCGAGCGCCGCCGCGATCTCGCGCTGCTGCGCTCGCTCGGGGCTACGCGCGGCCAGGTCGCCGGCGTGGTCGCGGGGCAGGCGGCGCTGCTCGGCCTGGCGGGGGCCGCGGCGGGCCTCGCGACCGGCCTCGCCATCGGCCTCGTGCTCGTGAAGGTGGTCAACGTCCAGTCGTTCGGCTGGACGCTGCGCTTCCTGCCGGACTGGGGCTCGCTCGCCGTCACCGCGGCGCTGGTGACGGCGGCGTGCCTGCTGGCGGGGCTCGCCCCGGCCCTCGCCGCCGCCCGCATGCACCCGGGCGATGCCCTGCGGGAGGAGGGGTAGCGTGCCTCGGGCGCTCGCCCTGCTCCTCGCCGCGCCGGCGCTCGCCGCCGCGGTCTGGCAGACGGTGAGCGCCCCCCCCACGTTGCAGTTCCCCCGCGACGACGGCGCCCACCCGGCGTTCCAGACCGAGTGGTGGTACGTCACCGGCCAGCTCGCGGACGCGGGCGGCCGGCGCTATGGCTTCCAGCTCACGTTCTTCCGCCAGGGGCTCGAGCCCGGTCCGCCGTTGCCGGGGGAGTCGGCGCTGCGCGCCCGCCAGGTGCTCGCTGCGAACTTCGCCGTCGCCGACATCGCCGCCGGCCGGATGCGCTTCGCCGAGCGGGTCCGCCGCATCGGCGGCGGTCTCGCCGCGGCCGCCGAGGGCGACCTCGACGTCGTCCTCGACGACTGGACGATGCGGCGAGCGCCGGACGGCACGGTGACGCTCGCCGCCGGCGACCGCGACGCCGGGATCGGCCTGCGGCTCGAGCTCTTGCCGTCGCAGCGGCTCGTCCTCGAGGGGGACGCGGGGCTCTCGCGCAAGGGACCAGGGCCGGGGAACGCTTCGGTGTACGTGAGCCTCCCGCGCCTGGCGACGCGCGGCACCTTGGAGGTGGGCGGGCGCACTCTGGCCGTGCACGGCGAGGCGTGGTTCGACCACGAGTGGGGGACGAGCCAGCTCGGACCCGGCGTCGTCGGCTGGGACTGGCTCGGCCTCCGCCTCGCCGACGGCCGGGACCTGATGCTCTACCGGCTGCGGCGGGCGGACGGCAGCGCGGCGCTGGAGTCGGCCGGCACGCTGATCGCGCGCGACGGCTCGACGCGCCGCCTGGGGGCGGGGGACTTCGCGTTCGTCCCTCTCACCTGGTGGACGAGCCCGCGCACCAAGGCGCCCTACCCGGCGCGCGTCCGCGTCACCGTGCCGTCCGCCGGCCTCGACCTCGAGGTGCGCCCCGAGCTCGCCGACGCCGAACTCGACGCCCGCCGCTCGACCGGCACGATCTACTGGGAAGGCCCGGTCGCGGTCACCGGTTCCGTCGCCGGCGAGGGCTACGCCGAGCTCACCGGCTATGCCGGCTCGCTCGCGCGCCGGTTCTGACGCGCGCCGCGATAGGCGCCGCGACGCCGATGGGCATCGGGGCGCACGTCAGGCCGGCCGCCCGGCGGGCGGCTGCTACGGTGCGGCGTTGTTGTCGTTCTCGGGCCACGGACCACTGACCACGGGCCACGCCTCTTCGGCGCCCGGTGCCCGGACCCCGGTGCCCTGCATCTCGGATGGCTACGCCACCACTACCAACACCTGGCCGCCGTCGACGGTGACGCCGGGGGCGACGAGGACGCGCTCGACGCGGCCCGGGCCCTCGGCGCAGATCTGGTTCTCCATCTTCATCGCCTCGAGGATGACGAGCGGCTGGCCAGCCTTGACCTCGTCCCCCTCGGCAACCGCCACGCTCACCACGCGCCCGGGGATCGGGGCGCGCAGCTCGTGCGGCCCGGCGTGGACCACCGCGCCGTTCACCTCGCGGTCGAGGGGATCGCGCAGGCGCACCTCGAACTGGCGCTGGCCGAGGGCAACCCGGTAGTGGTTGCGGGCCAGGCGCTGGCTCGCGACGGCGAAGTTGCGCCCGTCCGGGCAGAAGAGCGCGTCGAGCCCGGGGTGGAGCGGCAACATCTCCACGCGGTAGGAAGTTGCGCCCGTCCGGGCAGAAGAGCGCGTCGAGCCCGGGGTGGAGCGGCAACATCTCCACGCGGTAGGGGGTCCCGTCCACCGTGACCTCCCACGCCCCGTCGAGCCGCCGCGCCGCGACCTCGAACCGGCGCCCGTCGCGCTCCAGCCACCACCTCATGGGGAACACCAGAGACGTGGGTCGTGGGTCGTGGGTCGTGGGTCGTGAAGACGACGACGTGGCCGGTGGCCGGTGGCCGGTGGCCGGTTAGTGACAAGGAGTGGGGCGAGAGCGAGAGGACGGGGCTCGGGACTCGGGACTCGGGGCCCGGAAAGACGAACACGAACGAACGGAGCGACGGGACGGGTCATCGCGGCACCTTGCCGTGGAGCTGCCGGCGGCCGGCCAGGCGCCAGTCGCGGCCGTCGCGCTCGGCGGCCTCGAAGCCGTCGGCCGGGAGCCGTTCGGCTTCGCGCGCGGCGAGCACCGCCGCCGCCACGATCGCCGCGCGCTCGAGGTCGGGCTCGACGGCCGCCTCCTGCGTCTGCACCGGGCCGCGCGCCAGCAGCTCGTCGAGGAGGCCGGTGTGCAGCGCGCCGGTGACGAACTCGGGGACGTCAAGGAGCAGGCGGAACAGCGGCAGCGTGGTGGCGATCCCCGAGATGCGGTACTCGGCGAGCGCGCGGCGCAACCGGGCGAGGGCGCGCGGGCGGTCCTCGGCCCAGACCACGAGCTTGGCCAGGATGGGGTCGTAGTCGAGCGGGACGACCGAGCCCTCGCGCACGCCGCTGTCGATCCGTACGCCGGGGCCGTCGGGGCGCTCGAGGTGATGGATCGTCCCCGGCGATGGGGCAAACCCCCGCAGCGGGTCCTCGGCGTAGATGCGGCACTCGACGGCGTGGCCGCGGGCAACGAGGTCCTCCTGGCGCAGCGCGAGGCGCTCGCCGAGCGCCTCGCGGATCATGAGCTGGGCGAGGTCCACCCCGTACACCGCTTCGGTGACCGGGTGCTCGACCTGCAGCCGTGTGTTGACCTCGAGGAAGTAGAACTCGCCGGTCGACGCCAGCAGGAACTCCACCGTGCCCGCCGAGCGGTAGCCGGCCGCGCGGGCGACGCCGAGCGCCGCCTCGCCCATGCGCGCCCGCAGCGCGGCGTCCACCGCCGGCGACGGGCACTCCTCGAACACCTTCTGATGGCGGCGCTGCAGCGAGCACTCGCGCTCGCCAAGGTGGACGAGGGTGCCGTAGCGGTCGCCGAGGATCTGGATCTCGACGTGGCGCGGGCGCTCGATGAGCTTCTCCGCGTAGACGCGGTCGTCGGCGAAGAACGCCTTGCCTTCCGATTTGGCGCGCGTCAGCGCCTCGGCGATCTCGGCGTCGGCGTGGACGGCGCGCATCCCCTTGCCGCCGCCGCCGCCGACCGCCTTGAGCAGGATCGGGTAGCCGATCTCGGCCGCGAACGCGCGGGCGGCCGCCGCATCGGCCAGCGGCTCGCTTCCCGGCACGACCGGGACGCCCACACGGCGGCCGACCTCGCGCGCCGCGGTCTTCGAGCCGAGCAGCTCGATCACCGCCGGCGGCGGGCCGATCCATACCATCCCCGCCGCCTCGACCGCGCGGGCGAAGCCAGGGTTCTCGGCGAAGAAGCCGTACCCCGGGTGGACCGCGCCGGCGCCGGTGGCGCGCGCCGCCGCCAATATCGCTTCCTGGTCGAGGTACGAGGCGCGCGCCGGCGGCGGCCCGATCCGCACCGCCCGGTCGGCGGCGAGCACGTGCGGCTGGACGCGGTCGGCGTCGGAGTAGACCGCGACGCTCTCGTGCCCGAGCTCGCGACAGGCGCGGATCAACCGGACCGCGATCTCCCCCCGGTTGGCGATCAGGATCCTCATGCCCCCACCCGCCCGGTGGTTCGTGGTTCGTGGTCCGTGGTTCGAGGACACACTCGAACCTGCACGCTGGGACAACCCTCAGTCAGTTGAAGAACGATCCACGATCCACGATCCACGATCCACGTCCTCACAACGGGATGTTCCCGTGCTTCTTGGCGGGCATCCAGTCGCGCTTGTTTGCCGCGATCGCCAGCGCCGTGATGACGCGGCGGCGGGTGGTGCGCGGCGCGATCACGGCGTCGACGTAGCCGCGCTCGGCGGCGACGAGCGGGTTGGCAAACTTCGCAACGTACTCGCGCACCAGCTCGGCGCGCCGCGCCTCGGGGTCGGGCGCGCGCTCGATCTCGCGCTTGTAGAGGATGTTCACCGCGCCCTGCGGCCCCATCACCGCGATCTCGGCGGTCGGAAAGGCGAAGTTGAAGTCGGTGCGGATGTGCTTGGAGCCCATCACGCAGTAGGCGCCGCCGTACGCCTTGCGGGTGATCACGGTGACCTTGGGGACCGTCGCCTCGGCGAGGGCGAACAGGAGCTTGGCGCCGTGCCGGATGATGCCGCCGTGCTCCTGCTCGACGCCGGGGAGAAAGCCGGGCACGTCTTCGAGGATCAGGAGCGGCACGTTGAACGCGTCGCAGAAGCGGACGAAGCGCGCCGCCTTGACCGAGGCGTTGATGTCGAGCACGCCGGCGAGGTGCGCGGGCTGGTTGGCCACGACGCCCACCGGACGCCCGGCCATGCGCACGAACCCGACCACGATGTTGCGGGCGAAGTGGGCGTGGACCTCGAAGAACTCGCCCTCGTCCGCGACGGCGCGGACAAGCTCCTTGATGTCGTACGGCTTGTTGGGGTCGGCGGGGACGAGCTCGTCGAGCGCCGCGTCCTCGCGGTCGGGCGGATCCGCGATGGCGCGTACCGGCGGGTCGGCGGCGTTGTTGGCGGGGATGAACCCGACCAGGCGGCGGATCTGGCGCATCGTGTCGAGGTCGTCCTCGCAGGCGAAGTGCGCGACGCCGGAGACCTGGTTGTGGGTCGCGGCGCCGCCGAGGCGCTCCATGGTGACGTCCTCGTGGGTCACGGTGCGGATCACCTCGGGGCCGGTGACGAACATGTAGCTCGAACTCTTCGCCATGAACACGAAGTCGGTGATCGCCGGCGAGTACACTGCGCCGCCCGCGCACGGCCCCAGGATCGCCGAGATCTGCGGCACCACGCCGGACGCGATCGTGTTGCGCAGGAAGATGTCGGCGTAGCCGGCGAGGGAGACGACGCCTTCCTGGATGCGGGCGCCCCCGGAATCGTTGAGCCCGATGATCGGGACCCCGAACTTGAGGGCGAGGTCCATGATCTTGCAGACCTTCTCGGCGTGCGCCTCGGAAAGCGAGCCGCCGAACACGGTGAAGTCCTGCGCGAACACGGCGACCTGACGGCCCTCGATGCGGCCGAACCCGGTGACGACGCCGTCGCCCGGGATGCGCTGGCGCTCCATGCCGAAGTCGTGGCTGCGGTGGGTGACGAGGCGGTCCATCTCCTCGAACGATCCGGGGTCGAGGAGCAGGTCCAGCCGCTCGCGTGCCGTCAGCTTGCCGGCGGCGTGCTGCCGCTCGACGCGCTCCTTCCCGCCGCCTTCCAGACTCGTGGCTTCGAGCTCAGCAATGCGCCTGCGGACGTCGTCGCCCACCTCGCCCCCCAAACCGTCGTCCGGCCGTGCCGGAAAGCGGACTATGCTATCACGACGACGTCATGGAACGGGACGAACGATCAGGCCTTTTCGAGCTTGCCGCGGCGGTGGCGCGCGAGCGCATCGCGGGCCTGGTGGACGTCTACCTCGAGCGGCGCGCCGAGGCGTTCTGGCGCCTCGCCGCCGGCCGCGTCGTCGCCCGCGAGACGTTGCTCCGGGAGGGCGCCGCGGTGCGCCGCGCCGGCGTGTTCGCCTCCAGCGACGGCCTCGACCGGCCCGCCCTCGCCGGCTTGCTCGGGATCACGAGCCGCGCGCTGCCCGCGTTCGCCGCGCCGCGGTTCCCCGAAGCGCCGATGCTCGAGGAGACGGCTGGAGCGTTTCCCACGGCCTGGAGCGGCGTGCGCTGGCGCTGGAGCTGGGCGGCGGTGCTCGCCGGCCGCAGCGCGGTCACGGTGGCCCGCCCCGAACTCGCCGAGGTCACGTTCTGCGACGGCCGCCGCGCGCTCGCATGTTGGCCGGCGCTCCCGGCCCCCGATTCAGACGCCCGGCCTCCGGCGGCGCCGACGGTCGCGCGGCCCGGCCCGACGCGGGCGCTGCTCGCGCCGGCCGCCGCCGCCGTCCTCGTTCACGAGCTGATCGGGCACCCGCTCGAAGGCGACCTCCTGCTGCGAGGGGGGTCGCCGTGGGCGGGGCGCGGCGGCCAGCGCATCCTCCACGCCGCGCTCTCGGTCGCCGACGACCCGACCCGGGGCGACCTCCCGGGCGGCTTTTCCGCCGACGACGAGGGAGCAGCGGCCGCGCCCCGCCCGCTGCTCGCCGGCGGGGTCCTGGTCGGCGCGCTCGCCGACCGCCGCACCGCGGAGGCGCTCGGCGTGCGGCCCGGCAACGCCCGCCGCGCCGGTGTGCACGCCCCGCCCCGGCCGCGCATATCGAACCTGATCGTCGAGGCCGCTGCCGCGCTGCCCCAACCGCCGCGCGGCGACGCCGCGGTCGAAGTCGTGTCCGTGTCCTCGGGCACCCTCGAGCCGGCCTCGGGCGCCGTCCTGCTGCACGTCCGCACCGCGTTCGCGCTGCGCGGCGGCAGCCGGCGGCAGCGCCTCGCGCCGTTCACGCTCGTCGGGACGGTGGCCAGGCTCGCTCGCGGAATCCTCGCCGCCGCCGAGCCCGCGGCCGCGGCGCCGGAGCCGGGGTGGTGCGGCAAGGACGGCGAGTTCGTGCCCACCGGCGCGGTCGCGCCGTGGCTGCTGCTGGAAGGGATGGAGATCCGGTGAGGGCTGCGGCCGACCTCCTGCTCGCCGCGCTGCACAGCGCCGCCGAGGCGTTGTCGGGATGCGGCGTGCGCTTCGAGGCGTTCGCGCGCCTCGGCGAGAGCGTCCACCTCCACCGCGAGCGCGACGGCTCCCTCGAGCGCCGGTTGAGCCGCGAGTTCGGCGTCGCCTGCCGCGTCGCCGGTGACGGCCGCGCCGGGTTCGCCGCCGCCTCCGGCTCGGGCGCGCGCGCCGGCCGCGACGCCGCGCGCGCCGCAATGGCCACCATGCGCCCCGCCCCCGACCCGCTCCCCCCTCGCTCGCTGCTCGGCAGCAGCGGGACCGCGCTCCCGTTCCAGACGCCGGACCTCGAACGCCTGGCGGCGCTCGTCGAGGAGGTGGCGGGACGCTTCGCCGCGGGCAACCACGGGCTCGCGCTCGTGCAGCTCCGCGGGCTGGCCGGGTCCTCGGCGGCCGCCCTCGCCACCGGGGAGGGGTTCCACGCCGTGGCGAGCGCCGGCGGCGCGGTGCTCGAGCTGCTGGTGGCGCCCTCCGAAGGCCCCTGGCGCCACTTCCACTTCGCCGCTCCGGCGCTCGCCGACCTCGATCCCGCCGCGGTGGCCGAGCGCACCCGCGAGGCGGCGCTGCTCGCCACCCGCGGGCGGCCGCCCGAGCGCCAGCTCGCAGACGTCATCCTGGCGCCCGCGGTCGCCGCTCCGCTCGTCGCGGCGCTCGCCCAGCGGCTGACCGCCGCCGCCGAGCCGCTCGGCGCCGCCAGGGTCTCGCGCGCCTGGCGGCTGGTGGACGACCGCCCCGGCCCGGCTGGCCTTCTCCCGCTCCCCTGGGACGGCGAGGGGCTGCCCGCCCGCCGGATCGAGCTGATCGCGGGCGGCGAGGTGCGCGAGCGGCTCGCCACCTGGGCCGATGCGGAGCGCAGCGGCGGCGCGCCCGGCGGCGCCGTCCGCCCCTCCTACCGCCACCCCCCGCGCGCCGGCCCGGCGAACCTCGTCGTGCTCCCCGAGCCGGCGCTACAGCAGAGCGAGCTGCTCGCCCGCGTCGAGCACGGCTTCTACCTCGCCGTCCCGGCCGGAGCCGTTCAGGTCGACGCCGCGAGCGGCCGGTTCGAGTTGCGCGCCGCCGCGGTCGCGGTCCGTCACGGCAAGCCCGCCGCCGCGCACCCGCTCGTGACCCTGCGCGGCTCGCTGCGGCGCCTGCTCGGCGCGCTCGTCGCAGCCGGCGGCGACAGCGAGAGCTTCTCCCTCGCCTGCGCCGTCACGACGCCCTCCCTGCTCTTTCGCCGGCTGGAGATCGCGTAGGGGATTGCCGACAGCGTCAAACCATCGCGTCTTGACACTTCATACGACCGTTTGATATAAGTGTTTGGATCGGATGACCGATTGCGCATGTCCGCCACACACAACCCATCCCCCATCGAGCAGGGCGCCCAGACGCGGCAACGCCTCCTGGACGTTGCCGAGACCCTGTTCGCGGAGCATGGCTTCGCCGCCACCTCGGTGCGCGACATCACCTCCGCGGCGGCGTGCAACCTGGCGGCGGTCAACTACCACTTTCGCGACAAGCAGAACCTGTACCTCGAGGTGTTCCGCCGCCGGCTGGCGGCGCTGCGCGACCGCCGGATCGCCAGCATCAGCGAGGCGCGCAGCGGTGCGGGGTCGCTCGAGGCCGTGCTCGGCGCCTTCGCGGCGACGTTCCTCGAGCCCCTTGTCGACCACAGCCGGGGCCGGCTGCTCATGGCGTTGTTCACGCGGGAGATGCTCGATCCGCAGCTGCCGGCCGAGTTGTTCAAGTCGGAGTTCGTCGAGCCGGTGAACCAGGCGCTGGTGGAGGCGCTGATGACGACGACCCCAGGCCTCACCCCGCGCTCGGCGCGGGCCTGCGCCCTCGAAATCGTCGGGCAGCTCCTCCAGGTGGCCCAGCGCGAAGGGCGCGCCAGGCTCGACCCGGCGTGGGAGGCCGGACTGCCGCCGTTGCCGGAGATGGTGGCCCACATCGTGCGCTTTTCGGCGGCCGGCGTGCGCGCGAGCGCGGAGGCCGCGGAATGAAAAACCTTCCACATGCTCTTACCGTAGACGCTGTCTCGGGCCGGGGCCGCGCCCCGCACCCGCGTGGAGATCGACCGATGCCTGACTTCCCGACACCACCGTTCCGGCGCGCCGCCGCGCGCGCCGCGGCCGCCGTTTGCATCGCCGTCCTTGCCGTCGCGGGCGCGGCGTCGGCCGGCGGCCCCCCCGCACCCGTGCCCGAGAGCCCCGCCCGCGAGGTCCCGCTTCCGGCACAACCGCCGGCGGCGTCGGCGACCCAGCCGATGATCCCCGAGGCGCTGCTCCGGCCGGGAGCGGCGGTCACGATGGCGCAGGTCGTGGAGATCGCCCTCGACAACAACCCGCTGACGCAGGCCTCGTACCGGCAAGCGCTGTCGGCGGCCGCGTTGTTCGGCAGCAAGAAGGCGCCGTACTACCCGACGCTGAATGCAACGGCGAGCTTCACCCGCTCGAACAACCTGTTCCTGAGCCCCACCACCACCACGACCCTCGACACGTACGGTCCGGCGCTGACGCTCAACTACCTCCTCCTGGACCTCGGCGGCCGCGCGGCTAACGCCGAGAACGCCCGCCTCGGGCTCATCGCGGCGGACTGGAACCACAACGCGACGATCCAGAACGTGATCCTGGGGGTCGAGACGACGTACGTCGGGTACCTCGACGCCAAGGCGCAGCTCGATGCGGCCACGGTCGACGTCACGCAGGCCCAGGCGGCGCTCGACGCCGCGACCAGCCGCCACGATGCCGGCCTCGCCACCATCGCCGAGGTGCTGCAGGCGCGGACGGCGCTGTCACAGGCCCACCTCTCGCAGCAGACGGCCGACGGCCAGGTGCTCGCGCTGCGGGGCGCGCTCGCGACCGCGATGGGGCTGCCGGCGAACACGCCGTACGACGTCGGTCGGCTCCCCGCGGACCTCCCGCTCGACCACGCGACGGGCGCGGTCGAGGACCTCATTGCGACCGCGAGGTTGCGGCGGCCGGACCTCGAGGCCGCACGGGCGCTCGCCGCGAAGGCGGCCGTGCACGTCAAGGCGGTGCGCTCCGACGGCCTGCCGGCGCTGTCCCTCGCGGCCACCGCGGGCCGGACCTACTACAACCCGACGCTCGCCACGGGTAACCGCAACACCTGGTCGGCGTCGGCGCTGGTGACGATCCCGCTGTTCACCGGCTTCGCGAACACCTACAACATCCGCCAGGCCGTCGCCGACGCCGAGGTCGCCAAGGCGCAGGCCAACTCGCTCGACCAGCAGGTGGTCCTCGAGGTGTGGCAGAGCTACTACGCGTTCAAGACCTCGACGCAGCTGGTCAAGACGAGCCGCGACCTCCTCGCGAGCGCCGAGGAATCCGAGCGGGTGGCGCTCGGGCGGTACAAGGAAGGCGTCGGGACGATCATCGACCTGCTCACGGCGCAGGCGGCGCTCGCCAACGCCAGGGCGCAGGAGATCTACGCGCGCTCGAGCTGGTACGTCGCCGTGGCGCAACTCGCCCACGACACCGGCACCATCCCGCCGCTGAACCAGCCGATCGAGGTCACGAAGAAGGCCGGCGAATAGTGACGATGCACGCGCGCAGGACTGACCGGAAGCGTCCATGGGGCGCGATCGCTGCGCTGGAGAAGGATAGAAGACCATGAGACTTTTACTCGCCAACCCCCCGATGCCCGTCCCTGCGATGGCCAGCCATCGCCTCCTCACGGTGGCCGCCGCGCTCGCCGCCCTCGGCATCCTCACGTCCTGCGGCGCCGCTCCTCCCAAGGGCGGCATGCCGCCGGCGCCGGTCACTGTGGCCGAAGCCGGGCGCAAGGACGTGCCGATCGTCGTCACCGCAATCGGCACCGTGGAGCCCTACAACTCGATCAACATCAAGCCGCTCGTCGGCGGAGAGATCACTCGGGTCGCGATCAAGGAAGGCCAGGATGTGGCCAAGGGCGACGTCCTCTTCGTCGTCGACCCGCGCCCCTACGATGCGGCCCTGGCGCAGGCGCAAGGGGTTCTGGCCCGGGACAAGGCCCAGCTGGTGAGCGCCGGGGCTCAGGTCAAGCGCTACGCCGAGCTCGTCGCCAAGGACTACGTCACGAAGCAGGACTACGACAACGCGGTGGCGGCCGCCGGCGCGCTGCAGGCCTCGATCGAGTCGGACGAGGCAACGGTGGCCGCGGCCCGGCTGAACCTCGCCTACTGCACGGTCCGCGCTCCGGTTTCCGGCCGGACGAGCAACCTCCTCATCCAGCTCGGCAACGTCGTCAAAGCCAACGACGTCCCCGTCCTCGTCCTCAACCAGATTGTCCCGATCTACGTCGAGTTCTCGGTTCCCGAGGGCGACCTCGCCGCGATCAGACGACAGCAGGCCGTCGGGGCGCTGCGCGTCGCGGTGGTCCTCCCCTCCGGCGGCGCGCCGTTCGACGGCGAGCTCAGCCTGATCAACAACGCGATCGATGCCAACACCGGCATGATCCTGCTCAAGGCAACCTTCCCCAACCAGGACAAGGTGCTCTGGCCGGGCTCGTTCGTCCAGGTCTCCCTCACCGTCGGCACGGAAAAGGGCGCGGTGGTGGTCCCGGAAAAGGCGGTCCAGGAAGGTCAGAAGGGCACGTTCCTCTTCGTCGTGAAGCCCGACCGCACCGTCGAGATGCGGCCGGTCACCGTGGGCCAGCGGCGCAACGACGAGGCGATCATCGAGAAGGGACTGCAGGCCGGCGAGGAGGTCGTCACCGACGGCCAGCTCCGTCTCTTCCCCGGCGCCAGGGTCGAGGTCAAGGGCGCTCCGGCTCCCTCGGGCAACGCCGGGGCCGCGGGCGGGCAGAAGTGAGCGCCGCGCCGATGCGGGTGATCGAGGCGATGCCATGAACATCTCCGCACTGTTCATCAAGCGGCCGGTCATGACGACGCTCGTCATGCTGGCGATCCTCCTCTTCGGCATCACGGGTTACCGCCTCCTGCCCGTGAACGACCTGCCCAACGTGGACTTCCCCACCATCCAGGTGAACGCGTTGCTGCCCGGCGCCACCCCGGAGACGATGGCCTCGGCCGTGGCGTTGCCGCTGGAGAAGCAGTTCTCCACCATCGCCGGCATCGACTCGATGACCTCGGTGAGCTACCAGGGGTCCACCACGATCACGCTCCAGTTCAGCCTCGACCGCAGCCTCGACGCCGCCGCGCTCGACGTGCAGTCGGCGATCTCGGTGGCGCAGGGCCAGCTCCCCACGGGGATGCCGACGCCGCCGTCCTACCAGAAGGTGAACCCGGCGGACCAGCCAATCCTGTACCTGGCGCTCACCTCCCCGACGCTGCCGATGAGCCAGGTGGACGAATACGGCGAGACCCTGATGGCGCAGCGCATCTCGATGGTGAGCGGGGTCGCGCAGGTGCAAGTCTACGGTTCGCAGAAGTACGCCGTGCGCGTCCAGATGGACCCGAACAAGCTCGCCGCCAAGGGGATCGGCCTCGACCAGGTGGCGGCCGCGGTCGCCAGCGGCAACGTCAACCTGCCCACCGGCACGCTCTACGGCCCGCACGTGGCGTACACGGTGCAGGCGTCGGGCCAGCTCCTCAACGCCGCCGCGTACCGCCCCCTCGTCGTGATGTACGCGAACGGCGAGCCGGTGCGTCTGGGCGCCCTCGGCCACGTCATCGACAGTGTTGAGAACGACAAGACCGCTGCCTGGTACATCGACCACGACCACGACCAGCGCTCGGTGATCCTCGCGATCCGGCGGCAGCCGGGCACCAACACGGTGGCCGTGGCCCAGGCGGTGAAGGACCTGATCCCCACGTTCCAGAGCCAGCTCCCCGCCTCGGTGACGTTGCACACCCTCTACGATCGCTCGACCTCGATCAGGCAGTCCGTGTCCGACGTGAAATTCACCCTGCTCCTCACGCTGATTCTGGTCGTCCTGGTGATCTTCCTCTTCCTGCGCAACGTGTCGGCCACCGTGATCCCGAGCATGGCACTGCCGATGTCGATCGTCGGCACCTTTGCCGTGATGTACCTGCTCAACTACAGTCTGGACAACCTCTCGCTGATGGCACTGACCCTGGCTGTCGGCTTCGTCGTCGACGACGCCATCGTCATGCTCGAGAACATCGTCCGCCACATGGAGATGGGCGAAGGGATCGTGGAGGCGGCGCTAGCGGGCTCGAAGGAGATCGGCTTCACGATCCTCACGATGACGTTCTCGCTGGTGGCGGTCTTCATCCCGGTCCTGTTCATGGGCGGGATCGTGGGCCGGCTGTTCCACGAATTCGCGGTGACCATCGGCGCCGCAATCCTGATCTCCGGGTTCGTCTCGCTGACGCTGACCCCGATGCTCGCCAGCCGCTTCCTCAAACACCAGTCGGAGGTCCACCACGGCCGGATCTACAACGCCTCCGAGGCGGCGTTCAACCGGCTGCTCGGCGGCTACGAGCGCGGCCTCAAGTGGTCGATCGCCCACCGCCGGCTCGTCATGATCTTCTCCGGCGTCGTCCTGGTGCTCACCGGCTGGCTGTTCACGATCATCCCCAAAGGGTTCCTCCCCAGCGAGGACGCCAGCCGCGCCATGGTCTTCACCCAGGCCAAGGAAGGCATCTCCTACGACGCCATGGTCCGCCACCAACAGGTCATCAACCACATCATTCAGGGCAACCCCGACGTGGAGGCGTTCTTCTCCACCGCCGGCGGCCGCGGTTTCCTCGCCAGCAACCAGGGGATCTGCTTCATCCGCTTCAAGCCGCGCAACCAGCGCGCGCTCTCGGTGGACCAGGAGATCGCCAAGTTGCGGCCGCAGCTCATGGCGGTGCCCGGGATCGTCGCCTTCATCCAGAACCCGCCCCCGATCCAGATCGGCGGCCAGCTGACCAAGAGCCTCTACCAGTACACCCTGCAAGGCGCCGACACGCAGCAGCTGTATGCGGTCGCCACGACCCTCGAGAATCGGATGAAGGGGCTGCCCGGCCTCATCGACGTCACCAGCGACCTGCAGATCAAGAACCCACAGGTCGAGGTGGAGATCGAGCGCGACAAGGCCTCGTCCTACGGCGTCACCGCGGAAGCGATCGAGAGCGCGCTCTACGACGCCTACGGGACGCGACAGATCTCCTACATCTACGCCCCGAACAACACCTATCAGGTGATCCTGGAGGTGGAGAACCAGTACCAGGAAGACCCCGCCGCCCTCTCCATGCTCTACGTGCACTCCAATACCGGGCAGCTGGTACCGCTCAACGCCGTGGCCAAGCTCACCCGCGACCTCGGGCCGCTCTCGATCAGCCACACGGGGCAGCTCCCGTCGGTGACCGTCTCCTTCAACCTGGCCCCGGGCACCCCGCTCGGCAACGCGATCGCCGGCGTGCAGAAGCTCGCCCGCGAGGTCGTCCCGGCGACCATCACCACCAGCCTGCAAGGCACCGCGCAGGCGTTCCAGGCCAGCACCAAGGGGCTGGGCTGGCTGCTGGTGCTGGCGATCCTGGTGATCTACACGGTGCTCGGCATCCTCTACGAGAGCTTCATCCACCCGTTCACGATCCTCTCGGCGCTGCCGTTCGCCGGCTTCGGCGCGCTGGTGACGCTGCTCATCTTCCGCGTGGACCTCTCGATCTACGCCTTCGTGGGCATCATCATGCTCGTCGGCCTGGTGAAGAAGAACGGCATCATGATGATCGACTTCGCCCTCGAGGCGCAGCGCAAGGAGGGAAAGGCACCCGCCGACGCGATCTACGAGGCGTGCGTCATCCGCTTCCGGCCGATCATGATGACCACGATGGCGGCGCTGATGGGCACGCTGCCGATCGCCCTCGGCATGGGCGCGGGCGCGGAGTCGCGCCGCCCGCTCGGCCTCGCCGTCGTCGGCGGCCTAGTCTTCTCCCAGTTCCTGACGCTGTTCGTGACGCCGGTGTTCTACCTGTACATGGAGCGCGCCCAGGCGTTCATCAGCCGGAAGATGGCCCGCTCGGCGAACGGATCCGCGATCCCCGAGACCGAATAGCCCGAGGGGCTCTTCTCAACCTTCGAGGGCGGGCCGCACGGCCCGCCCTCTTCGTTTCAAGCCGGCGCCTGCGTCACTGCAGCTTGGCGAGCAGCTTCTCGGCCTGGGCCTTGATCTGGACGTGCTCGGGCACCCAGCGCGGGTCGGGGGTCATCGCGATGATCTCCTGCAGCTGCTGCACCGTCTTGGCCTTCATCCCTCCCGACTTGTAGCTCTCGGCAAGGTAGAGCTTGGTGAGCGCGTTGGTGGGCGCGCCGGCGAGCGACTTCTCGAGGAACTCGATCGACTTCTTGGTGCTGCCCCCCTTGAACCACGGCAGCTTGAAGTACAGCCCCGTCGAGCACGCCGAGCCAGAAGTGTCCCTCGACGTTCTTGGGCGCCAGCGCGACGGCTTCCTTCGCCAGCGCGATGCCGCCGTCGAAGATCGCCATCTTCTCGCTGTCGGGCGCCGCGGCTTGCGTGTAGTTGCCGTAGAAGTACGCGGCCCTGGCCCCCTCCCAGCGCGCGTCGACCGAGGCCGGATCGGCCTTTGCGGCCGCGCGGAAGAGCTCCACGGCGGCCTTGGCGCTGGCCGGGTCCGCGCGCTGCTCGTACGCCGCCCGGGCGGCGGCAAGCTCGCCCCCGGGCGTCACTTGCGCCGACAACGAGAGTGTGACGAAAACGCTCGCGACAACCGCTCCTGCAGTCTTCCCGATCGCCATGGCCAGGCTCCTTTCGATGAGTCTACCAGCACACGGCCGGCCGGTCCGTTAGAATCCGCGTGGAGGCGACCATGGAGTTTGGAATTCTGGGGCTCGAGCTGTCGGGCAAGACCACGCTGTTCTCGCTCCTGACGGGGCACGATCCGGCGGCCGTGCACGGCAAGCCGGGCGCTCACGTCGGGATCGCCCAGGTGCCCGACCCGCGGCTCGACCGCCTGTCGGCGCTGTTCGCACCGCGCAAGCACACGCCCGCCACGGTGCGCTTCGTCGACATCCCCGGCATCGTCAAGGGGGGCTCGGCGAGCCTCAACGTCCCCGAACTCCGCACCATGGACGGCCTTGCGGTCGTCGTGCGCTCCTTCGCCTCCGACGCCGTGCCCCACCCCGAGGGCGACCTCGGACCCGCCCGCGACCTCGAGCTGGTGGAGACCGAGCTCCTCCTCGCCGACCTCGCGGTGGCCGAGAGCCGCCTCGAGCGCCTCGCCCGCGACCTCGCCCGGCGCAAGGCGCCCGAGCTCGAAACCGAGCGCGACGCCCTCGAGCGTTGCCACACCGCCCTGGAGGCCGGCACGCCGCTGCGCCGCATCGGCCTCACCGCCGACGAGCGCCACGTGCTCAAGGGGTTCACGTTCCTCACGGCGAAGCCGATGCTCGTGATCCTCAACGCCGGCGAGGGCGAGGCCGGCGATCTCGCCGGCGCCGTCGAGCGCGCCGGCCTCGCCGGGGTCCATGCTCAGCCCGGCGTCGCGGCGAGCGCCGTCTGCGCCTCGATCGAGCAGGAGATCGCGCGCCTGGCCCCCGAGGACCAGGCCGCGTTCCTGGCGGACCTCGGGCTGCCGGACCGCGCCCTCGACCGGCTGCTGCGCGCCGCGTACGCGCTGCTCGGCCTGGTCTCGTTCTTCACCGCCGGCGAGGACGAGTGCCGGGCGTGGTCGATCCCGGCCGGCACGACCGCGGTGAAGGCCGCCGGGGTGATCCACTCGGACTTTGAGCGCGGCTTCATCCGCGCCGAGATCGTGCCCTGGCAGGAGCTGCTGGACGCCGGTTCCGCCTCGAGGGCAAGGACTACGTGGTCCAGGACGGCGACGTAATCACGTTCCGGTTCAACGTGTAGGCGTCGGCGCCGGACCCGGCGCCGCGGGGCGGGGCGGAACGACCCTCTCCCTAACAGCTGTACTGCTTACGTTCGAACGGGGGCCGAGGCGAGGCTGTGCGGCCCCGAGACCACCGGGCAGCACAACCGCCGGTGACTTCGGCTTGGGCGCAGGCGCCGGGTGTGCGGTTCGCGCAGCGGCTGGAGGAGCGGCAGGCGCGGCGGGCGACATTGCGGCCGGTGCGGCAGTGGGCTGCAGGGCGGGCACCGCCTGGGGGCGCGCTTCCATCATCCGCCGCACCGCGGCGGGATCTTTCCTGGTAGTGGCGGAGGACCGCCTCGGTCTGCAGGTGGGAGTCGTAGACGAGCGGGTTCTTCTTCGGGTCGGCGAGCTGCGGGGCGTACCGGTACGCCTTGGCGTAGTCGCGGATCGCGGCTTCCCGGCGGCCGCACCGCTCCTCGGCCATCGCCAGCATGAACCGGGCCTCGGCGTAGCCGCGCCGCTGCTTGAGGGTCATCTTGTAGTAGCGCACCGCCTCGCGGTTGCGCCCCTGACGCTGGAGGACGAGGCCCAGCCGGTACGCCGCCTCGTAGTTGTGCTTGTCGAGCTTGAGGGCAGCCCTCAGGTAGTCCTCGGCATCGCCGGGGAAGCCCTTCTCGAAGATCAGGACCCCGAGGTCGGCGAGGTCCATCGAGGAAGCGTGCCCCGACTTTGCGAGCGCAAGGTAGCTCATGATCGCCCGGTCGGCCGGTCGGTCGGGGGACAGGAAGCGCTCGAATACCGAACCGCTCGCCGCCGTTGCCAGGATCAGAACCGTCGCACCGACCATCGCCCGCCTCATGCCTGCCTCCCTCGCCGCACGCGTGCCCGCACGCGCACGTTGCCGCCGTCAGCCACCACCTCGAACCCCTCGACGTGCGCGCCGCGCGACTCGATCTGGCGGCGTTGCTGCTCCAGGGCGTCCCGAAAGCCCTCGAACCCGACCGCCGCCTCCCGCCCGGCGCTGCCCAGCGCCTCGAGGTAGCGGGCAAATACCTCGCGATACTCCTGCCGCGCCTCCTCGCGCTCCCGCAGCTGCCGCTGCCAGAGCTGGTTGTGGGTCGCGAACCGGTGCAGCAGCTGCTCCATGCGAAACTTCTCGCCCGCGGTCGGCGGCTCCGTGCGGCTCAGCTCCTGCAGCCGCCGCGCGAGCGCCACCCGCTCCCTCTCCGGGGGGATGGAAACCTGGCGGTCGCCCGCGAAGAACCGTTCCCACTTCCTCGCGAGCTCGACGAGCCAGCGCTCCAGCTCTCCCACCAGGTCAGGCGCACTCATCCCTTCCGAAGGATACACGCTCTCCTCCCGCTTCGCGCCACGCTGGCCTTCCGTCTTTCACCTCCCTCCTCACCCCGGGTTCGAGCACGCCGCCGCGGTTACAATCAGGTATGGCCAACCCGCTCGCCGCGCTACCCGCCGTCCACCGCGTCCTGGCCCTCGAGACGATGGGCGGCGAGCGGGCGCGGTACGGACCCGCCGCGGTGCGCGAGGCGGTCCGTGAAGCCCTCGCCGGGGCGCGGGCGCGGGTCGCCCGCGGCGCGCCCATCCCGACGCCTGAGGCGCTCGCGGCGGAAGCCCTCGAGCTGCTCACGCGCCGCGCCGCGGCCGCGTACCCTGCGGTGTTGAACGCCACCGGGGTCGTGATCCACACCAACCTCGGACGCGCCCCGCGTGCCGGCGGTGTGGCACCAGGGTACCTGGCGCTCGAGTACGATCTCGCCGAGGGCACCCGCGGGGAGCGTCTCGCCCCGGTGGTGACGCGCCTCGTCCGCTATCTCGGCTGCGAGGCCGCCACGGTGGTGACCAACAACGCGGCCGCCCTCGTCCTGCTCCTCGCCGCCCACGCCGCCGGCCGCGAGGTCATTGTCTCCCGCGGCGAGCTCATCGAGATCGGCGGCTCGTTCCGGCTCCCGGAGATCATGGCGGCCAGCGGCGCGCGCCTCGTCGAGGTCGGCTGCACCAACCGCACCCACCTCGAGGACTACGCGCGGGTGATCGGCGATGCCACGGCGGGGATCCTCGTGGTCCACCGTTCCAACTTCAGCCTCGACGGGTTCGTCGCCGCGGTCGGGCTCCCCGACCTCGTCGAGTTGGGCCGCAGCCACGGCGTGCCGGTCTGGGTCGACCAGGGCTCCGGCTGCCACCTCGACCTCGGCCGCTACGGTCTCCGACCCGAGCCCACGGTGCGGCAGATCGTCGCCGCCGGCGTGGACGCGGTGCTGTTCTCGGGCGACAAGCTGCTGGGCGGGCCGCAGGCCGGCATCGTCGCCGGTTCCCGGACCGCTATCGCCCCGTTGCGCCGCCACCCATTGCGCCGCGCGTTGCGGCCGGACAAGAGCGCGCTGGTGGGCCTCGCGGCGACGCTCGACTGTTACCTCGCCGAGCGGCCCGAGGACGTGCCGCTGTACCGCCTCCTGGCCGCCGGCGAGCCGTCGTTGCGGCGCCGTGCGCGCGCGCTGGCGGCCCGGCTGCGCCGCGCCGGCGTCGAGGCCGTCGCCGAGGCCACGCGCGCGGTGCTCGGCGGCGGCACCACCCCCGACCAGACGCTCCCGTCGTGGGCCGTGACCGTCACGGGCGGCGACGCCGCCGCCGCGCGGTTGCGCCGGGGGCGGCCGCCGGTGATCGGCCGCGTCGAGGAGGGGAGGGTCGTGCTCGACCTGCGCGCGGTCTTCCCCGAGGAGGACCGGATGCTCGCCGCCGCGGTGGCGGCCGCGCTGGCCCCGCGCTAGCGCTCGATGGCGGCCGGAGGCACACCGAGGAAACCAACCAGCTCGGCGGCCTCGTCGGCCACCAGGCGGAGCGCGAGGCGGCGCGCATCGGGGTCCGCGAACCCCGTGCAGCAGGCGGTCGGATCGAGGCCGAGTTCGCCCACCCCGACCGGCGCGCCCTCGGCGAGGATCACGACCCTCTCCAACAGGTTGGCGAGCTCGCGCACGTTTCCCGGCCACGGCGCGAGCACCAGTGCCGCCATCGCCGCCGGCCGCAGCGCCGGCACGGCCGTCGCGTGGCGCGCGCCGGCGCGCGCCAGCAGGTGCAGGGCGAGCGCGGGGATGTCCTCCCGCCGCTCGACGAGGCCCGGCAGCTGGATCGGGAACACCGAGAGCCGGTGGAAGAGATCGCGGCGGAACGAGCCCCCGATGACGGCCTCGTCGAGGTTCCGGTTGGACGCGGCCACGACCCGAACGTCCACCACGACCTCGGCCTCCCCCCCGAGCCGGGTGACGCGGTGCTCCTCCAGGGCGCGCAGGAGCTTGGCCTGTGTTGCCAGGGGGACCTCGCCGACCTCGTCGAGGAAGAGCGTGCCGCGGTGGGCCTGCTCGAAGCGGCCGACGTGGCGGGCGCTCGCGCCCGTGAACGCCCCGCGCTCGTGGCCGAACAGCTCGGACTCGACCAGGCTCTCGGGCACCGCGGCGCAGTTGAAGGCGACGAACGGCCCGGCGCTGCGGTGCGAGAGCTGGTGCAGGGCGCGGGCGAAGAGCTCCTTGCCGCTCCCGGACGGCCCGAGCAGCAGCACGGCGGCGTCGGTGGGGGCGACCCGCCTGAGAGCAGTCACGGCACCGGTGAAGACCGGCGCTGCGCCGACCAGCTCGCGGGCGCCGGCGCCGGTGGGCGGCGTGGCGAGCAGCGCGCGCCTCGGTTCGCACGCCGCGCGCATCGCGTCGAGTACGCGCTCCATGTCGAGCGGCTTGGGGAAGTAGTCCCTCGCCCCGAGCTTGAGCGCGGCGACCGCAGTCTCCACCGTGGCGAAGCCGGTGATCAGGAACACGGGCAGGAGCGGATCAGCGGTGCGCGCCGCGCGCAGGACGGCGAGGCCGTCGGCGCCCGGAAGTTTGAGATCGGTAATCACCGCCAGGTACGGCCCCCCCCGTTGCAGGCTTTCAACCGCCGCATCGCCGCGGAGCGCGAGTTCGACCTCGAGCCCCTCCTTGCGCAGCGTCTCGGCCAGCATCTCGCCGAGGCTCTTGCGATCCTCCACCACCAGCACCGGCGCGCTCACACGACCCCCTGCCGCGGTAGC
>NCBR01000210.1 GCA_002279285.1 Acidobacteria bacterium 37-71-11 | reverse complement strand
TCCGACGGCACCGTCGGCGCCAACAAGAACTCGATCAAGATCATCGCCGAGGAGACGGACAACTTCGGCCAGGGGTATTTCGTCTACGACTCGAAGAAGGCGGGCGCGGTGACGATCTCGCACCTGCGCTTCGGGCCCCGCCCGATCCGCTCCGCGTACCTGATCCGGAAGGCCAACTTCGTCGCCTGCCACCAGACCGAGTTCCTCGACAAGTACGACATGCTCGACTTCGCCGGCCCCGGCGCGACGTTCCTGCTCAACACCCCGTTCGGACCGGACGAGGTGTGGGAGCACCTGCCGCGCGAGGTGCAGCAGTCGATCGTCGAGAAGAACCTGAAGCTCTTCGTGATCGACGCCTACAAGGTGGCCAAGGACACCGGGATGGGCGTGCGCATCAACACGATCATGCAGACCTGCTTCTTCGCGATCTCCGGCGTGCTGCCGCGCGCCGAGGCGATCGAGCAGATCAAGAAGGCGATCAAGAAGACCTATGGCAAGAAGGGCGACGTCGTCGTGCAGAAGAACTTCGCCGCCGTCGACCACACCCTGGCGCACCTGTTCGAGGTGACGGTGCCCGGCAAGGTCACCGCGACGCGCTCGATGCCGCCGACCGTCTCCGACGCGGCGCCCGACTTCGTCAAGCGCGTCACCGCGGTCATGATGTCGGGCAAGGGCGACCTGCTGCCGGTCTCGGCGTTCCCGGTGGACGGCACCTGGCCGGTGGCGACCACGCAGTGGGAGAAGCGCAACATCGCCCTCGAGATCCCGGTGTGGGACGCGGCGCTGTGCATCCAGTGCAACAAGTGCGCGATGGTCTGCCCGCACGCCGCGATCCGCGCCAAGGTGTACGACCCGGCGCTGCTCGCCGGCGCGCCCGCGACGTTTAAGTCGATCGACTACAAGGCGGCCGACTTCAAGGGCGAGAAGTACACCATTCAGGTCGCTCCGGAGGACTGCACCGGCTGCACGCTGTGCGTGATGGTCTGCCCCGCCAAGGACAAGTCGAACCCCAAGCACAAGGCGATCGACATGACGCCGCAGCTGCCGCTGCGCGAGAGCGAGCGCGCCAACTACGCGTTCTTCCTCGATCTTCCCGAGGTCGACCGCACCGCCATCAAGATCGACGTCAAGGGCGCCCAGTTCATGCAGCCGCTGTTCGAGTACTCCGGCGCCTGCGCCGGCTGCGGCGAGACGCCCTACATCAAGTTGCTCACCCAGCTCTTCGGCGACCGCGCGCTGATTGGCAACGCCACCGGGTGCTCGTCGATCTACGGCGCCAACCTGCCGACCACGCCGTACGCGGCCAACCGCGACGGCCGCGGCCCGGCGTGGAACAACTCCCTGTTCGAGGACAACGCCGAGTTCGGCTTCGGCTACCGCCTCGCGGTCGACAAGCATATCGAGCAGGCGCGCGAGCTGCTCGCGGCGCTGGCGCCTACGGTCGGCGAGAACCTCGTCAAGGAGATCCTCGAGGCGGACCAGAGCAACGAGGCCGGCATCGCGGCCCAGCGCGCGCGGATCGCCTCGCTCAAGGCCAAGCTCGCCGCCAAGAAGGAACCGGAGGCGGCGCGCCTCGCGCTGCTCGCCGATTACCTGGTCAAGAAGAGCGTCTGGATCGTCGGCGGCGACGGCTGGGCGTACGACATCGGCTACGGCGGCCTCGACCACGTGCTCGCCCAGGGCCGCGACGTCAACGTCCTGGTCCTCGACACCGAGGTCTACTCCAACACCGGCGGCCAGGCCTCCAAGGCCACGCCGCTCGGCGCCGCCGCCAAGTTCGCCATGGCGGGCAAGAGCATGCCGAAGAAAGACCTCGGCATGCTGATGATGACCTACGGCCACGTCTACGTGGCCCACGTCGCCCTCGGCGCCAAGGACGCCCAGGTCGTGCGGGCGTTCCAGGAGGCCGAGTCGTACCCGGGTCCGTCCCTGATCATCGCCTACTCGCACTGCATCGCGCACGGGTACGACCTCGCCTACGGCCTCGACCAGCAGAAGCTCGCGGTCGAGAGCGCTTCCTGGCCGCTCTACCGCTTCGACCCGCGCCGCATCGCCCTCGGCGAGAGCCCGCTCAAGCTCGACTCGGGCGCGCCCAAGATCGACCTCGGGCAGTACGTCCGCAACGAGACCCGCTTCCGCATGGTCGAGCAGGCCAACCCGGAGCACTTCAAGCACCTTCTCGCGCTCGCCCAGCGCGAGGTCACCAACCGGTTCGCGGTGTACGAGCAGCTCGCCAAGATCACGATGCCGGTGAAAGTAGCCGCGGACGCGGCCACCGAAACCAAGGAAAGCTAAGGGGGACACGATGGACCTCTCGACCACGTACCTCGGCCTCGCCCTCGCCAACCCGCTCGTCGCCGGCGCCTCGCCGATGGTGGACGACATGGACACCGTCAAGAAGCTCGAGGACGCGGGTTGCGCCGCGATCGTGATGCACTCGCTGTTCGAGGAGCAGATCACGCGCGAGCAGCTCGGCACCGTCATGGACATGGAGTCGCACGCCGACTCGTTCGCGGAGGCGCTCTCGTACTTCCCCCAGCCGCAGGAGTTCCGCCTCGGACCCGAGTCCTACCTCGAGCAGATCCGCCGGATCAAGGCGGCGGTGAAGGTCCCGGTGATCGGCTCGCTCAACGGCACCAGCCCGGCCGGCTGGCTGGACTACGCCAAGCTCATCGAGCAGGCCGGCGCGGACGCACTCGAGCTCAACGTCTACTACCTCGCGACCCAGGCCTGGGAGACCAGCGAGGCGGTGGAGCGGCGCGCGCTTGACGGGCTCAAGATCGTCAAGCAGGGCGTCAAGATCCCGGTCGCCGTGAAGCTGTCCCCGTTCTACTCCTCGCTCGCGCACCTCGCCAAGCAGCTCGACGACGCCGGCGCCGACGGCCTCGTCCTGTTCAACCGCTTCTACCAGCCCGACCTCGACGTCGAGGAGCTGGAGGTCGTGCCCAGCCTGAAGCTCTCGGACTCTTCGGAGCTGCTGCTGCGGCTGCGCTGGCTCGCGATCCTTTCCGGCCACGTGAAGGGCTCGCTCGCCTGCTCCGGCGGCGTGCACACGCCGCTCGACGCGATCAAGGCCGTGATGGCCGGCGCCCACGCGGTCCAGGTCGTCTCCGCCCTGCTCCAGCGTGGCCCCGCGCACATCACGACCCTCCGCGACGGCATGGCGAGCTGGATGGAGGAGCACGAGTACGCGTCGGTCGATCAGATGCGCGGCAGCATGAGCCACCAGAACTCCCCCAACCCGCAGGCGCTGGAGCGCGCCAACTACATGCGCATCCTGCAGGGGTGGAAACCGTAGAGACGACGACGTGGTCCGTGGACCGAAGAGACAACGACAAGTACACGAGGGGCGGCCGCGGGGCCGCCCCTGTACTTCTAGGGGCCAGCGTCCGGACCCCTGTCTTTCCAATCCTGCTCCTTCCGGTGCCCGGACCCCGGCGCCCGGTCCCGCATACCACTTTGCGTTCAACCGTAGCGTCTTGGCAGTGGCCAAGCACACGCGCGCCGGAGCCCCGTAGGGAACTACTGTCATCGCGAGGAGTCCCGCCAACGGCGGGACGACGAGGCGATCTCGCGGAAATCCACGAGACTGCTTCGCCCCGCCGCTGGCGGGGCTCGCAGTGACAGCGATTCCTCTACGGCGGATGGCAAATCGGTATGAGTCTTCCCGGTGCCCGGCGCCCGGACCCCGGCGCCCGGTCTCTCAGGAGTGGTCGCCTCGGAGCAGGTGCTCGACCTGGGAAGGGAATGAGGCTGAGAAGTCGAGCGCCCACCAACCCCGCCTGCCGTAGAGCGGCTTGGTGACCTCCTCCGGCGGTGGCTGCAAGTTCATGACCCCGTCCCTGAAAGGCGATGAAACGCCGGGCTCTTAATCGAAATCCCAATCTTGCAAAGACTTGACAGTGGGCTGATCATGGTTCAATAGAATTGTAGGCACGGCGGCCGAAGATCCGAGCACCCCTTCTGTCGCCGGCATGGTCATGGATACCCCACCCCGTCCGCCGGATTTCGGCGACCCTGAACAGGGTCAGGTCGGAGGGGCCTCGCCTGCCCCCGCGCGGTCCTTGCGGGTTCTGATCCTGGAGGATCAAGCCGCCGACGCCGAACTCATGGCCACGGAGCTGCGGCGCCACGGCTTCGTGCTCGAATGGCTCAGGGTCGACACGGAAGCCGCGTACACGGCCGCCCTCGAACGTCCACCGGAGGTCATCCTCTCCGACTATTCGATGCCCGGGTTCCAAGCGCCGAGGGCGCTCGAAATCGTGCAGGCAAGGCAACTCGACATTCCCTTCATCGTCGTCACCGGAAGCATCAACGAGGAAGTGGCCGTCGACTGCATGAAACGGGGCGCCTCGGACTATCTGCTCAAGGACCGGCTCGTCCGCCTCGGGCCGGCGGTCGCCGCGGCTCTCGGTCAGGCCCGCCTCCGGCGCGAGCGGGCGCTCGCCGTCGAGGCGACCAGGATGAGCGAGGAGAGGTTCCGCCGCTACTTCGAGCTGGGGCTGATCGGGATGGCGATCACCTCGCCGGCGAAGCGCTACATGGAGGTCAACGACACGATCTGCGAGATCCTCGGGTACGAACGGCAAGAGCTGCTGGGGAAGACGTGGGCCGAGCTGAGCCATCCCGACGATCTCGCCGAGAACGTCCGCGCCTTCGACCGCGTGCTCGCCGGCGAAATCGACGGCTACACGATGGAAAAGCGATACCTCCGAAAGGACGGACGGACGGTCGACACCCTGCTCTCGGTGAAAGCCGTGCGCGGCGCCGACGCCTCCGTCGATCACT
>NCBR01000387.1 GCA_002279285.1 Acidobacteria bacterium 37-71-11 | reverse complement strand
CCCTCCATCGCCATCCCGCCGGTGAGGCCGCCGTCGCCGATGATCGCGACGACGCGGTAGTCCTCGCCCTTGAGGTCGCGCGCCACCGCCATCCCGAGCGCCGCCGAGATCGAGGTCGAGGCGTGTCCGGCGTTGAACGCGTCGTACTCGCTCTCCTCGCGCTTGAGGAACCCGGAGATGCCGCCGTAGGTCCGCAGCGTCGCGAAGCGCTCGCGGCGCCCGGTGATCACCTTGTGCGGGTAGCATTGGTGCCCGACGTCCCACACCAGCAGGTCGCGCGGCGTGTCGAGGACGTAGTGCAGCGCCAGCGTCAGTTCCAGCGCACCCAGGCCCGAGGCCAGGTGACCGCCGGTCTGCGACACCGAGGAGAGCAGGAACGCGCGCAGCTCCTCCGCGAGGTCCGGCAGCGCCTCCTCCGGGATCCGGCGCAGATCCGCCGGGCTCGCGATCTTCTCCAGCAGTCCCATAGCCCCCTAGCGGTCGCGGCGCGCGACGTAGCTCACGAGCGCGCCCAACGTCCCCGCTTCCCCTTCCAGCTCTTCCGCCTCTCGGACGAGAGAACCCGCCAACGCGTCGAGTTCTTTCCGGGCGGCGTCCAGCCCCCAGACCGCGGGGTAGGTGAGCTTCCCGGCGGCCGCGTCCTTCCCCGGGCTCTTGCCAAGGCTGGCCGCCGTCCCAGTGACGTCGAGGATATCATCCGCGATCTGGAACAGGAGACCCAGGCGCCGCCCGAAGCCGGCGAACGTCTGCCGGCGAGCGTCGTCCGCGCCGGCCAGCAGCGCGCCCAGCTCCACCGCGGCGCCGATGAGGGCGCCGGTCTTGGCGCCGTGGATGCGTTCGAGGCGGGCGCCGTCCGGCGCCCCGCCGGTCGCCTCCAGGTCCTCGACCTGCCCGCCCACCATGCCGCGCGAACCGATCGCCTCGGCCACCATCCGGCACGCCTCGGCGCGGCGCCCCGCGAAGCCGTCCCCCGCGGGAAACCGGCCCAGGACCGCGAACGCCTCGGTGAGCAGCGCGTCGCCGGCCAGCAGGGCGAGCGCCTCGTCGAACGCGACATGCACCGTGGCGCGGCCGCGCCGCAGGGTGTCGTCGTCGAGCGCCGGCAGGTCGTCGTGGATCAACGAGTAGGTGTGCACCATCTCGAGCGCGCTCGCCGCCTCGAGCGCGACCTCAGGGTCCCCGCCCGCGGCGCGGCACGCCGCGCGGGCCAGGACCGGCCGGACCCGCTTGCCGCCGCCGAACACGGCGTAGCGCATCGCCTCGTGCAGGCGCGCGGGCCACGCGCCG
>NCBR01000209.1 GCA_002279285.1 Acidobacteria bacterium 37-71-11 | reverse complement strand
GGCTGCCCCGGGTCGGGGGTCAGCGCCTTGCCGATCAGCCCGATCATGTCGAGGCGCTCGAGCCCCGCCCGCGCCGCCTCGGCGCCCATCAGCTCCGGCAGGTCCCACGGCATGAACACGGCGCGCTTGAGGAAGTAGGCGCCGGCGTAGCTGCCGCCGTACTTGAGGATCGCCCCGTGTTTCTGGCTGATGTGCGTGCTCCACTTCGGCGTCAACGCCAGGTACGCGCGGTGCAGCGCCTCCGGCAGCAGCGGCAGTTTCGAAGGCACACGCGCCAGCTTCACCATCATCGGCACCTTGCGGTAGGTGCCGTAGCCGCCGAGCAGCTCGTCGCCGCCGGTGCCCGAGAGCGCGACCTTGAGGCCGCAGCGAGCCGCCGCAAGGCTCACGAAGTAGGAGTTCACCGCGTCCGTCGTGGGCTGGTCCATCGCCTCGATCACGTGCGGGAACTCGGCGATGAAGTCGGCCTTGGAGATCATCACCGTGCTGTGGTCGGTGCCGTAGTGGCGGGCGACCTCCTCGGCGAGCGGCGCCTCGTCGCGCCGGCTGCCCTGGTACTCGGAAAAGGTGAGGGTGACCGTTCTCAGGTCGGTCGCGCCGGCCTCGCGGGCGAGCGCCACCGTCGAGGTCGAATCGCGCCCGGAGGAGAGGAACATCCCAACCCTCACGTCGGCCACGAGGTGGTAGCGCACCGAATCGAGGAAGGCGCGGCGGAAGCCGTCCTGCAGCTCCTCCTCGGAAAGTGCCGGGGCGTGCTCGACCGCGTTGGCGAGCAGCGCCGGCACCGACGCGAACGCCTCCGCCTCGCTCACCCCCCGCTCGCCCACCCAGACGAACGAGCCGGCCGGGAGCGCTCGCACGCCCTCGTAGAGCGTGAACGGTTCCGGCACGGCGCCGCGCAAGAAGAACCCGGCCACGCCGGCCGGGTCCTGGCGCCGGCTCACGCGCCCGCCCGCGAGCAGCGCCTTGACCTGGGAAGCGACACGCACGACGCCGCCGCCGGCGGCGATGTACAGCGGCGTGACGCCGTACAGGTCGCGGGCGAGCAGCATGCGCCGGTTGGGCCCGTCCCAGAGGGCGAACGCGAACATCCCGCGCAACTCGGCGAGCATCGCCGCACCCCTGGTCCGGTACATCTCGAGCAGGACTTCGGTGTCCGACGCCGTCGAGAAACGACGGCCCTCGGCCTCGAGCCGGGCGCGCAGGTCGCGGAAGTTGTAGATCTCGCCGTTGAACACGATCGCGTAGTTGCCGCCGTCCGCCACCATCGGCTGCGCGGCGGCATCGGAGAGGTCGATGATCGAGAGGCGCCGGTGGCCGAAGCCGACGCGGCCGTCGGCGGAGAACCACTCGCCGTGCCCGTCCGGGCCGCGCAGCCGCATCGCGTCGCGGACCGCCCGCAGCTCCGCGCGGTCCACCTGCCCCGCGCGCGGGTCGTAGGCGAAGATCCCGGCAATCCCGCACATCAGCAACGCTCCCTTTTCGGTCGGGGAATGGACGATGTACGCCATCCCCGCCGCTGCAGCCGTTCGGATGCGGGCGAAAAGGTATCACCATCCCTCGGTGCAGCCAAGGCGGCGTTGCGCCCGGCCATCACCGGTGCGGGTTGGTCACTGCCTCCCGCAGTGCCTCAGCGATCAGTTCCCGTGCGGGCATGCCCGATGCCCCGTAGAGCCTTCACGTGAAGCCGTAGTCGCTGCGCTCCCGCATGGCGGGATCGATGTCGAGACCTTGGACGAGCACCGTCGGACTGCCGTGCAACCGGTACTTGCGGGCCTCGTCCGCGGTTGTGACGTGGGCCATTTCGAGCCGGATCGGCACGGCGAGTTCGGCCGCCACCTGCTCCACCAGAGCCCTGGTCGCCGGCGTGTGCTCGCACCCATCGGTGTACGCGATGGTGACTCCGATCGGCGGCATCTGGGCTTTCCCCACGCTGCAAAGCCTCCCCCAACCATTATCGGCCATGCCGACCGCGTCCATTCGATGCGCCGCCCGACACGGGCGGACGCGCTTGGCTCGACCCCACGTCTTCTGCGACAATCCCGCCCGGGCGACTCTCGATAACGTCGCGAGCGCGCCGCCGAAGGGGGTCGCATGCGCATGAAGCATCGGGTGGTTCTGGTGACGGGCGCCAGCCGCGGCATCGGCGCGGCCACCGCCAAGCTCCTGGCTTCCGAGGGCGCCGCGGTGGCGGTCAACTATTTCCAGTCGGCCGAGGCGGCCGAGAAGGTGGTGGCGAGCATCCGCACCGCCGGCGGCACGGCCGTGGCGGCGCGTGCGGACGTCCGCGACCAGGCCCAGGTGCACGCCATGGTGGCCGAGGTCGAGAACGCGCTCGGCCCGATCGACACGCTCGTCTCCAACGCATCGATCGGCTTCCCCGTCGTCCCCTTCATCGAGTACCCCTGGGAGGCGTTCGAGGCCAAGCTGACCGGCGAGCTGCGGGCGGCGTTCTTCTGCTGCCGCGCCGTCGTGCCGGGGATGGCGGCGCGCAAGAAAGGCTGCATCGTCGCCATCAGCAGCGGCCTCTCCCGCGTCCCGGGCCCGGGGTTCTGCGCGCACAGCGCCGCCAAGTCGGGGCTCGACGGCTTCGCCAAGAGCCTGGCACTGGAGCTCGGCCCGCTCGGCATCCGCGTCAACGTCGTCGCCCCCGGCCTGACGCTCACCGACGCGACCGCGTGGCAGCCGCAAGAGGCCAAGGAGGCCGCGGCGAAGCGCACGCCGCTGCGCCGCAACGGTCAACCCGAAGACGTCGCGGCCGCCGTGCTCGCGCTCGCCTCCGACGACGCCCGCTTCATTACGGGTGCGTACCTCCCGGTGAGCGGCGGCGTTCAGATGCTCTGATGCCCGCCGCACGCCCGTGAACCCGGCAGCGGAACGCCGATCGCGACCCGGGGAGCCGACGGCGCCGGCGGCTACTCCTCGTCGTCCTCGTCGTCTTCGATCGGCGGCAGCGCGTACAGGGACAGGCGGCCGTCGAACGGGATCATGACGAGGCGGTCGTGCGCGCCGATCGTGTCGTCGTCGGGCCACGCCTGGCCCTTGGCGTCGTAGGAGCGGAAACCCCACGGGACCTCGATCTCGCCGGGGGCCAGCCACTCGGGGATCACGAGCGACGGGCGCTCGTCGTCCTCCTCGACCTTGCGGAACTCGACATCGGCGAGCTTCTTCGTCTCGACGAGCGTGGCCTCCCCCGCCTCCATGGCGGCGGCTTCCACCTGCTCGGACACGATGTCCTCCAGCGCGTCCCGCGCCGCCTCGAGGAACTCCTTCGGCCCGGAGATCTCGGCGTAGACGTCGAGGCGGTACTTGACGCCTTCCAGGCTCTCCACCGAGGCCAGCCAGACCTCGACCGCCTTGGCGGGGTCGTCCTCGGGTTCGAGGGTGATGCTCTGGCCGTACAGCCGGTCCCGGGTCGTCAGCGCCGCCAGCAGCTGCTCCGCGGTGGCGGCAGGAAGGTCGATCGCCCATTCGTGTTCAAGCTTTGCGGTCATCGTCGGTCTCCTTGCCGCTCTGCCGCCGCGGCGCGCGCAGGGTACACGAAACCGGCGCTGCGCGGAAGCGACGGCCGCGGCACGGGCCCGGACCCGCCGGGGCCGGGCCAGCCCGCGCCCGCAGCCGGATCACGGCCCCGACGTCCTGCCGGCCCCGTTGCGCGGGCGGGAGGCGGCGGCGCGCGCGGCCCAGGCCTGCAGCGAGCGCGGCTCCGGCGTGCCGCGGCGCAGCGCCGCGATCGCCTCCGCAGCGGCGAACGCCCCGGCGACGGTCGCCACGTACGGAACGCGGTGCTCGAGCGCGCCACGCCGAATCGCGACCCCGTCCCGGTGCGCGCGAGCGCCGGTCGCCGTGTTGATGACCAGCTGGATCTCCCCGTTGACCATCAGGTCCACCGTGTTGGGACGCCCCTCGGAGACCTTGCGGACGACGCGCGCCGCGATGCCGTCGCGGGCCAGCGTCGCCGCCGTTCCCTGAGTGGCGAGGAGCGTCAGGCCGAGCTCCTCGAGTCGCGCCGCGAGCGCGGTGGCGCGCGGCTTGTCGGCGTCCGCCACCGATAGGAACGCGGCGCCCGCCAGCGGCAGGCCGAGCCCGGCGGCGAGCGCGGCCTTGGCGTACGCCTCGCCGAAGCTGTCCGCCATCCCCATCACTTCGCCGGTCGAGCGCATCTCCGGACCGGGGAGCGGGTCCACCCCGGGGAAGCGGTCGAACGGGAACACGGGCATCTTGACCGCGACCCCGAGCGGAACGCCGTCGGCCACGGCGAGTTCGGCCAGGCGCGCGCCGCACGCGACCTGGGCCGCGAGCGACGCCCACGCCACGCCGGTAGCCTTCGAGATGAACGGCACCGTGCGCGACGCGCGCGGGTTGGCCTCGAGCACGTAGACAAGCCCGTCGCGCACCGCGAGCTGCAGGTTGAGCAGGCCGATCACGCCGAGCTCGCGGGCGAGCAACCGCGCGATGCGGCGCACCTCGGCGGTGATCTCGAGCGGGAGCGAGACGCTCGGGAACACGCACGACGAGTCCCCGGAGTGGATCCCCGCTTCCTCGATGTGCTCGAGCACGCCGCAGATCACGACGTCGCGGCCGTCGCAGAGCGCGTCCACGTCGATCTCCACGGCGCGCTCGAGGAAGCGGTCGATGAGCACGGGATGTTGTCCCGGCCGTCGCAGAGCGCGTCCACGTCGATCTCAACCGCGCGCTCGAGGAAGCGGTCGATGAGCACGGGGTGCTCGGGAGCGGCCCGCACCTCGCGCTTCCAGTAGTTGCCGAGGTCGGCCTCGCGGTAGACCGCCTCCATCCCCCGGCCGCCGAGGACGTACGACGGCCGCACCAGCACCGGGTACCCGAGCCGCGCCGCGGCGGCCTTCGCCTCCTCGAGCGTCACCACGGCCTCGCACGGAGGCTGGCGGAGGCCGAGCTGCCCGATCACCTCGGAGAACCGCTCGCGGTCCTCGGCCAGGTCGATCGCCCCGGGCGGCGTGCCGAGGATCGGGACCCCCGCCGCCGCCAGCGCAGCCGCGAGCTTGAGCGGCGTCTGGCCGCCGAACTGCGCCACGGCCCCCTCGGCGTTCTCGCGGGCGACCACGTCGAGCACCTCCTCGAGCGTGAGCGGCTCGAAGTACAGGCGGTCGGCCGCGTCCCAGTCGGTGGACACCGTTTCCGGGTTGCAGTTCACCATGACCGCCTCGCGCCCGCGCGCCCGCAGCCCGGCGATCGCCTGCACGCAGCAGGCGTCGAACTCGATCCCCTGCCCGATGCGCACCGGGCCGGACCCCAGGATCACGACCGCGGACCGCCGCCGCGGCGGCACCTCGTCGAGCGTCCCGAAACCGCCGTACAGGTACGGGGTGGCGGCCGCGAACTCGCCGGCGCACGTGTCCACCTTGCGGTACCGCCGCGCAATCCCCGCCCGGCGACGCCGCTCGCGCACGCCCGCTTCCGGCTCGCCGAGCAGCAGCGCGAGGTCGGCATCGCCGAAACCGAGCCTCTTCGCCGCCGCGAGAGTCTCGACGTCGGCCCCGCCGCGCTCGGTGATCAGCTCCTCCGCCGCCACGAGGCCGGCGATCCGCCCCACGAACCATGGGTCCCAGCGCGACAGCTCCGCCACCGCCTCGACCGCCCAGCCCCGCCGCAGCCCTTCGGCCGCCGCCCACAGGCGGTCGGGGTTGGCCGTGGCGACGCGGCCCGCGAGCGCGTCGTCGTCGAGCCCTGCTATCGCCGACGGCGCGCCGAGTCCAGCCCGTCCTTGCTCGAGCGAGCGCACCGCTTTCAGCAGCGCCTCCTCGAAACAGGCCCCGATCGCCATCACCTCGCCCACCGACTTCATCGAGGTGCCG
>NCBR01000037.1 GCA_002279285.1 Acidobacteria bacterium 37-71-11 | reverse complement strand
GCCACGAACTCGGGCCGTTCCGGCCGCGGTCCCACGAGCGACATCTCGCCGCGGACGACGTTGACGAGCTGCGGCAGCTCGTCGAACGAGAACCGGCGCAGCCACGCCCCGGCGCGCGTCGTACGCGGGTCGTTGCGGACCGCGAAGCGCGGCCCCGAGTCCGCCTCGGCATCCGTGACCATTGTGCGGAACTTGATGATCCGAAAAGGCTTTCCGTCGAGACCCATGCGCAGCTGGCGGTAGAACACGGCCCCATGGCCCTCGAGGGCCACGAGCAGCCCGATCACCGCCAGCAGCGGCGACAGGAACACGAGGGCGAGCGAGCCGAGGACGAGGTCCATGACCCGCTTGACGAGCGTGTTCCAACCCGCGAGCGGGATCTGCGACAGGTTGATGACGGGAATCCCGTCGAGGTCCTCGATGCCGGCGCGCAGGGCGTAGTACTGCAGCAGGTCGGGCACGACCCGCACGGCGAGGAGCATCGGCTCGGCGCGCTTGAGCAGCCGCACGGTCTTGTGCTGCGCGCCGATCGGCAGCGCCACGTAGAGCTGGTCCACGCGCTGCGACCGGACGACCTCCTCGATGTCGTCGAGCGTCCCCAGCACCGGCAGGTCCTCGAAGCGGCCGTTGGCCTTCCCCGGGTCGTCGTCGAGGAAACCCGCGACATCGAGGCCGAGCTCCCGGTGCTGAACGAGCTTGGCGACCACCGTGCGCCCCAGCTCCCCGGCGCCCGCAACAAGGGCGCGCCGGCGGTGGCGCGAGGAGGACCACACGCGCGCCATGACGCTCCAGAAGGCGACCCGTCCCACAACCACGAACGTCACGTCGAGCACGGCGAAGATGCCGAGCAGGAGGCGGGAGTAGGTGAAGTCGCGGTAGAAGGCGAGGCCGGCGTTGAGCACGAGCATCGAGACGGCGACCGCGATCACGACGGCGAACGCCTCCTCGACCCGGGAGCGCTGCGGCCTGCCCTGCAGAAGCCCGCGGAAGTAGAACACCACCGGCCAGATCAGCGTGATGATCGGCAACAGCGCCACGTACGGCGCGAGCGGCGGCACGCCCTTGGTGACCGGGTACACCGCGACATCGAAGCGCAGGCGAAAAGCGAGGAACAGCGCCACGTAGGTCGCCACCAGGTCTACCGCCACCAGTCCGGTGCGGTTGATGCGCAGCTTCTCGTCGATCATGGCTCCCGGCGCGCCGGCAGGACGCGCTCCAGCAGGTACGCGAAGCGGCGGCGGAAACGCTGGCGGGAGAAGCTCTCTGCCCTGGTGTGCAGGTCGCGTGGCTCGAACCGGCGCGCCAGCACCTCCCGGCATGCCGCCGCGAGAGCGCCGACCGAGCCGTCCCCGGCGAGCGCCCCGTGCTCGCCGCTGACGACGACGTCTGCGGTGCCGCTCCCCTCCAGGCCGACGACCGGCGTGCCGCAGGCGAGAGCCTCTACGGTCACCATGCCGAAGTCCTCGACGTTGGGAACCAGCAGGAGCGCCGCCGACCGGTACTCGTCGCGCAACCGCTCGCGGGTGACGTGCCCGAGGAAACGCACGCTCCCCGTTGCCTGCCAGGCAAGCGAACGGCGCATCGGCCCCTCGCCGATGACGTGCAACGGCATACCGAGCTGCCTGGCGACCGCGATGCCGACCTCCACCCTCTTGTACGGAACCAGCGCCGCCACCATCAACAGGTGAGAGCCGTGCTCGCCGCCGGGGGTAAAGAAATCGACGTCCACCGGCGGCGGGATCACCTCGGCATCGCGGCGCCAGTAGCGCTCGATGCGGCGCGCGACGAGACGCGAGTTGGCGACGAAGTGATCCACGCGCGCGGCCGAGACCACGTCCCAGGTGCGCAGGTGCTCGAGTTCCCGCCGCAGCAGCGGGCGGAGCGGGGCGGCGACGCGCCGCACGTAGTCGTCGCTCTGGTCCCACAGGTAGCGCATCGGCGTGTGGCAGTAGCAGACGTGGACCGCCCCCGGCGGGGGGATCACACCCTTGGCCACGCAGTGGCTCGACGAGACGATCAGGTCGTAGCCGGCGAGCTGGAACGCCGCCACCGCCTGCGGCATCCACGGCAGCAGCGGCCGGTAGACCCGGCCACCGAACGAGAACCGCTGCAGGCAAGAGGTGTGGATCGGGTGTGACGCCACCTCCCCCGTCACTGCGCCCTTGCGGTGGAATAGGGTGTAGATCGGGGCGCCGGGGAAAAAGCTGGCGATCTCCGCCAGCACCCCCTCGCCGCCCCGCATCCCGGTGAGCCAATCGTGCACCAGCGCCACCCGCATTACGACTCCTCCCGCACCGAACGGTACACCGCCAGCGTCGCCTCGGCCGCGCGCCGCCAGGGAAATTCCTGCGCCCGGGCCCGGCCGCGGGCGCGCAGGTCGTCCCGCAGCTCGGCCTGCTCGAGCAGGCGCCGCACCGTGGCGGCGAGCTCGACGACGTCCCGCGGGTTCACCCGCAGCACCGCGTCCCCCGCAACCTCGCGCACCGCCGCGATGTCGCCGGCGACCACCGGCACGCCGCACGCCATCGCCTCCAGCACCGGCAGTCCGAACCCCTCGTAGAGCGTGGGGTACACGAACACGGCCGCGCCGCGGAACAGCGCCGCCAGCTCGGTGCGCTCCACCTGCCCCAGGCAGCGGACGCGGTCCGCCAGGCCCATGGCGGCCGCGCGCTTCGCCAGCTCGCCGCCGGGGGGAAAGCCACCGACCATGACGAGCGGCGGCACCGCGACGCGGCCCCGGTGGGCCAGGATCTGGTACGCCTTGAGCAGCCCCTCGGCGTTCTTGTGCGGTTTGTGGTTGCCGACGTGCAGCAGGTACGGCGGCGCGACGCCGAGCCGGCGGCGCAGCGCCTCGTCGCGCTGCGGGTCACCGGGGGCGAGGAACTCCGCGTGGACGCCGTGGGGGATCACTCGCATGCGCTCCTCGCTCGCCCCGAACAGCCGCTTCAGGTCATCGGCCGTGGTGCGCGAGACCACCACGACCCGGCGCGCCCGCCTCACCGCCGCGCGGATCGAGAGGCGGGCGAACGCGAACCCCAGCGAGCTGGGGAGGAACTCCGGGAAGAGCACGTGAATGATGTCGTGCACCGTGACCACCATCCGACGCGGGAACAACCAGGGAAGGACGTAGTGCGGCACGTGCAGCACCCCGACCCGGGCGCGCATCGCGGCGGTCAGCACCACCGCCTGTTCCTTGAGCGAGTAGCCGGGCGCGTTCACCTCGACGAGGCGCCAGCTCTCGGGCAGCTCAGGGAGCAGGTGGCGGTGCTCGCTGCCGACGAACACGACCATCCCGCCGGGAGGGTCGATGCGGGCGAACTCTCCCAGGAGCCCCTGCAGGTACGAACCGATCCCGTAATCCGCGAGCTTGCGGGCGTCAATGCCGATCCGGCGCATCGCCTGGCATTCTAAGCTGCGCCGCCGCGGATTGCCCGCGGGCGGCGTCCTCGAGCAGCGCCCGCCACGCGGCCAGCGGCCCCGCCCAGCCCATCTCCGCGCCACGGCGCCGCGCCGAAGCGCGCAGCGAGCGCTGCGCTTCCGGCTCGAGGGCGGCCGCGAGCGCGACCGCGAGCACCGCCGCATCTCCGCGCGCGACGTGCCGTGCGGCGCCCGCGGACACCTCCACGAGGGCGGGCGCGTCTGAAGCCACGCAGGCGGCGCCGCACGCCAGCGCCTCGGCGAGCGGCAGGCCGAACCCCTCCTCCTCGGAGACAAGCACGACGAGTTCGGCGTGGCGCAACAAGGCCCGGGCGTCGTCCCGGCTCACGTACCCGGGACAGTGGACGCGGCCGGGCGCGGGGTGGCGGGCCAACGCCGAGGCGAGCCACCTACCGCCCCAGCCGCGCCCGCCGGCGAGCACGAGGTCGGGGGCGTCCGGGTCGCGCGCGAGGACCAGCGCGTGCGCCGCCAGGAGCGTGGCGATCCCCTTGCGGGGCTCGAGGGTGCCGAGCTGAACCAGATACGGGCGGCCGCCTGCAAAGCGAAGGCGCGCCTCGGCGCCGTCCTCGCCCTCAGCCGCGGGGGAGAAGAACGGGTCCACACCGGCGCCGATCACGTGAGCGCGGCGCGCCGCCCCGGGCTGGATGCGAGCGACGGCCGCGCGCGTGGCTTCCGACAGGCACACCACCGTACCTGCCGACGCCAGCGACTCCTCGAGATAGGCGTTGAAGCACAGACGGTTGGCGAACGTGTGCGCCTGCGGGCGGGTGCGGGGAGTGACGTCGTGCACCATCAGAACGTCCGGGATCGGCAGGCGCCGCGGCCGCACCCCGAGCGACCCCACGAACACGTCGGCGCGTCCGGCGAGCGCCGGGCCCGCCAGGGTGTGCAACCAGAGCGTGCCGGGCAGCGGCGCCGGTGGCGCGAGGACACTGACCCGTCCGCCGAGGTCGCCGACGCCGAGTTCCACCACCCGTCGCGGCAGACACAGCACGAAGTGCCAGTCGGTCCCGGCCGCGAGGCCGCGGAGGACACCCTCGAGCCACACGCCGACACCGGTGCGGGGGCCGATGAGCGGGCGGGCGTCAAACGCGATACGCATCGGCCGATCTCCCGGGCATCCCCGCGGCCCGTCGCAGCACCGCCGCGGTCGCTGCCGCCGCCTCCTCCCACCTGAAGCGCGCCGCGCGCTCGCGCCCCGCGGCGGCCAGGCGCGCGGCGAGCCCGCGATCGCCGGAGAGGAGCACGATCGCGGCCGCGATCTCGTCGGGACTGGCCGGATCGACGTAGAGCGCGGCGTCCCCGGCCACCTCGGGCAGCGAGGAGACGCGTGAGACGATCACCGGGACGCCGCACGCCATCGCCTCCAGCACCGGCAGGCCGAACCCCTCGAGCAGCGATGGAAACACCAGCGCCTCGGCGCGCCGCACTACCGCCGCGAGCGCCGGGCGTTCGAGGTAGTCGAGGTGCCGAATGCGGTCGCGCACCGGCGAGCGCGCGAGCGCCGCCTGCGCCGCACCGGTCCGCCACCCCCAGCGCCCGACCAGGACCAGCTCGCCCGGGTATCCGCCGCTGACCGCCAGGGCAAAGGCCTCGAGCAGGGTGACGACGTTCTTGCGCGGCTCGAGCGTCGAGACGAAGAGCAGGTAGCGGGGGGGCAGACCGGCGGGCGGAACCCCCTCGGCCGCGGCGAAACCCGGGTCCACCCCTTCGTGGACCACGTGGATGCGGCGGGGGTTGACGCCGGCGAACTCCTCGAGGTCGCGCGCCGTCGCCCCGGAGACCGCGATCAGCGCGTCGGCGGCGAACAGCGCGCCGGGGAGGTGACGGCGGAGGTTGTCGAGGGTCTCGCGCTGGACCGTCTGCGGCAGGCGCAGAAAGGCGAGGTCGTGCACGGTGGGCACGAGCGCGCGCACCGCGGCGAGGTGGCGCCTCGGCACGAAGAAGTTCGGCGCGAAGAAAACGTCGTTGCCGTCGAGGAACAGCAGCAGCGGCTCGACGACCGCGCGAAGGACGGCGAGCGTGCCGCGCACCGGGAGCAGAAACCCGTCCGGGACGTGGTGGACGCGGAAGCGGGTGCGCAGCGCCGTCGGCAGCGGCCCCGCCGCGGGCTCCTCCGGCGCGGCGAAGGTGTGCGCGTACAGGTGCAGCTCGATCGCGGGGTCGGCCTCGGGAAGCCGCGCCAGCAGGTTCCACTCGTACCACCCCACACCGCTCATCCGCTCGAAGAACGGGAAGATGTCCACCCCGACCGCCAGCGTCTCCTCGCCAAGGACGGCGCGCCGGTACCGCCGCCGCACGCGCGCCGCCAGGGTGCCGAAGAGGTCGCGCAGCAGGTGACCGAAGAACGCAAGGGTGACCCGGAGACCGCGTGCCATCGCCGGGAAAGGGTACACTACGGCACCGGACCATGCGGCGGATCGCCGTCCTCCTCGCGTTGGCCGCCCTCGGCGGCGTCGTCGCCTCGCTCGCTTGGCGGTGGTGGACCGCTCCGCCGCGCGCCCGAGCCGAGACGCTGGCCGCCGCCGCCGCGGCCGTCCCGGCGCAGGCCGACGGCCTCGTGGTGATCGCCGAGCCGGACCGGGCGCTGCGCTGGCTCGCCCGCCGGCCGCAGGCGCTCGCGCTGCTCGCCCTCGCCGCGCCCGAGGCGGACGCGGCGCTGCCGCAAATGCGTGCCCTTCTCGCCGCCCTCGCCCGCGACGCGCGCGGACCGCTGGCCGTGTGGTGGCGGGGTCCGGACGTCGCGGCGGCCGCCCCCGTCGGCGCGGCCGCGGCGCGAGCGATCGGCGACCTCGCCGCGATCGAAGGCGTCCCCCTGCGCGCAACCCCCGGCGCCGGCGACGTCACGGTCGCGACGGCATCCGCCGCGGCGCTGCTCGACGGCGGCGGCGGCCCTGGGCCGCGAGACGGCACACCCCCCGAGCTGGCCGCTCTCGCCCGCCGCGGCGCGCGCTGGTGGCGGGTGGAGGCGGGGCGCAACCGGCTCGAGCTTGTCTCGGGCGTCCCCCCCGAGCTGCTCCCGGCGGCGGGGCCGAGCGTCGTGACGACGGACGACTTGGCCGCCCTGGCGGCGCTTCTCGGGTCCGGCAACGGCCTGCCGCACGTTCCGGCCCGCCTTGCGATCGCCGGGGACGACTGGGCGCTTGCCCTGCCCACGACGACGCTTTCGCCGCAGGTGCAGAGGCTCTTGAGCCTCGCCGGCGACGCGCCGGCCGGCGCCGGTGTGCGGCTTTGGCGCGGGGTGCTGGGCGACCTGTGGGTGGCGCCACCCCCGGATTTCGCGGTCGCGTCGCGCCCGGAGCTGCTGGCCGCGGTCGCAGGCGCACCGCCCGCCGGTGAGGCCGGGGCCGTGCGCGGCGCCGACCTCGCGACCGCCTGCGTGCGCGTCGCCGACGCGCTCGAGGGGGTCCCCTGGCTCGGCGCGCGCGTTGCGACGTTGCGCCGCGCCGCGCCCCTGGCCGCGTCGCTCCGCCTCGCCCGCTGGCGCATCACGCCCGCCGGCGGGCGGATCCTCCTCGAGTGGTAGCATTCGAACGATGGCCCTCGTGAGAACCCAGCGGCGCGCCGGGGCGGTTGTCGTCGAGATGGCGCGCGCCGACGCCGGCAACGCGCTCTCGAACGCCCTCGTGGACGAGTTGGCGCGCGCGGTCGCGGAGCCCGCCGAGGGCGCGCGCGTCCTGATCCTGACCGGCGCCGGGCGGCACTTCTGCGCCGGCGCCGACCTCGCCGAACTTGCGGCCGGCGCCGCGGCGGGCGAGGAGGAGCGCGTCGCCGACGCGATGCGCCTCGGCGCCCTCTACGCCGCGCTCCTGCGCTGCCCGCTCCTGACCGTCGCGGCCGTCCACGGCGCGGCGTTCGGCGGCGGCGCCGGCCTCGCCGCCTGCTGCGACCTGGTGATCGCCGGCCCCGACGCCAGGTTCCAGTTTTCCGAGGCCCGGCTCGGGTTCGTGCCGGCGCTCATCTCGGCGTTCCTGCCGCGCCGGGTCGCGCCGGCGCATCTCGCGCGGCTCTACCTCGATCCCCAGCCGCTGGGCCCGGAGGCCGCCCTGGCGGCCGGGCTTGCGGACGAGATCGCCGGCGAACCGGTCGAGGCCGCCGCGCGGCGCGCCTCCGAGCTGGCGCGCAAGGTCGCCCCGAGCGCCGTGGCCGAGACCAAACGGCTCCTGCTCGAACTCACCCTGCCGGACCTCGACGCGCGGCTCGCCGCCGCGGCCCGCGCCAACGCGCGGCAGCGCGCCCACCCCGAGTGCCGGCTGGGCCTGGCGGCGTTTCTCGCGACGAAGTCGTTCCCGGAGTGGCCCGAGTAGCGTCAGCCGGCGGCGGGCAGCGGCGCAGCGGCAACCGGGCGGTACAGCGTGTCGCGCTCGACAGGGACGCGCTGCGCCTCGCGGATCAGGTGTTCGAGGTCGCCCCTCGCCATCCCCGCGCCAGCCTCGCCCCCGGCCGCCAGCGTGATGCGCTCGTCCACCACGGTGCCGTCGAGGTCGTCGGCGCCGAAGTGGAGCGCGATCTGCGCCGCCTTCGCCCCCAGCATGATCCAGTACGCCTTGACGTGCGGGATGTTGTCGAGCATCAGGCGCGAGAGCGCCACGGTCTGCAGGTCGAGCCGGCCCGTGCTCGGCGCGACGTGGTCGAGGCGGGTGTTGGCCGGGTGGAAGGCGAGCGGGATGAAGCACTGGAAGCCGCCCGTCTCGTCCTGCAGCTCGCGCAGGCGCACGAGGTGATCGACCCGCTCCTCGGCGGTCTCGATGTGGCCGTACAGCATCGTGCAGTTCGACTTGACGCCGAGTGAGTGCACCATTCGCGCGATCTCGAGCCAGCGCTCGCCCGACGTCTTGTGGTCGCAGATCACGGCGCGCACGCGCTCGGCGAAGATCTCGGCGCCCCCGCCTGGGCACGATCCGAGCCCGGCCGCAACCAGGCGCCGCATCACCTCCTCGACCGGCAGCTTCGCGCGCTGGGCGAGGAAATCGATCTCCACCATCGTCAGCGCCTTGAGGTGCACCCAGGGGAAGCGCGCCGAAAGCGCCGCGAACAACGCCTCGTAGTACTCGACGCCGAGCTTGGGGTGGAGGCCGCCGACGATGTGCAGCTCGGTGACGTCCCCGGTAACGTCGCGCGCCGCCGCCTCCACCGCCTCCGCCACCGAGTACGTCCACCCCCGAGCGCCACCGTACTTCTCGGCGAATGCGCACAGGGCGCAGGAGGCGACGCAGACGTTGGTGGGGTTCAGGTGGCGGTTGACGTTGAAGAACGTCGCGTTGCCGTGGAGCCGCTCGCGGACGAAGTTGGCGAGGCGCCCGACGCCGAGCAGGTCCGAGGTGGTCGCGAGGAGCACACCCTCCGCGAACGACAGGCGTTCGCCGGCGGCCACCCTCTCGGCCACCCCCGCAAGCCCCTTGTCGAGGAACGGACCCAGCGCCGCCACTTCCACGGCCGGCACTCTAACACGCAAACCGCCCTCTGCGACAGAGTCCACTGTGCGACGAAACTCCCGTCCCCTGACCCCCGACTCAGGGTGGCAGCGTCCGGCCGACGATGGGTTGGAAGGCCGCCGTTCCTTGCGGCGGCAACGTTTCACTAGAATGATCCGATGCTCCGCGCGCAACCGCTCGCCGCTCTCGGTGCCGGGCTCCTGTGTCTGGCGATGGGCGTCCACGACGCTTGCCGCCAGCCGGGAGCCTCCGAGCGCGAGCCGACGTTCACCAAGACGCTGCAGCCGCTGGCGGCACTACCCCTCCCCGCCGGCAGCGCCGTCGCCTTGGTCGTCCCCCCGGAGGTCCTGGTAGGAGGTACAGACCGCCGGCCCGTGTTCTTCGAAGCCGTCTGGCGCCGCCCCGATCTCTTCTGGTCGTCGTTCCCGGAGGTGGGCCACGGCATATCCTGCCGGTACGTCGTCGTCGTCGGCCCGGCCGTGGTACCCACACCCTGGCGCCAGGTCTGGCGAAGCGGCCACCTCACGCTTTTCGAAAGGCTGCCGTCGTGAGCGCCTGGGTTGCCGTGCTGTCCGTCTTGGTCCTCGGGTGGGGACTGATCCGGTTCGCCAACGCGGGCGCCGGCGTGCCAGGCGCGGTCACTGGGGTAGTGGTCTGGGGCACCTTGGGACAGGTGGTATGGATGGCTGCCCTCGACCTCGCCGGCGTCCGCTGGTCGCTGCCGCTCTTGCTCATCCCGGGTGCCATCGCCGCCGCGGCGGGCCTCGCCAGGCGCCGCGTTCCGGGAAGGGTGACCGGTTCAGCCCGTGCGGCGCTCGCGTCCGGGGAGTGGCGTTGGGGCGGTTTGGCGGCCGTTGCCGCGCTCGCGCACGCCGTCGTGATTGCGGCGGTGCCCGCGTTCGGGTGGGACTTCCGCTACATCTGGGGGCTCAAGGCACGCGTGTTCGCGCTGGCTGGCGGCCACGATCCGGCCTGGCTGGCGTGGCCGCCGTACGCGTTCGCTCATCCCACCTATCCGCCTCTGTGGTGCGACCTCCTGGCCGGCGGCGCGATCACCGGGGCCACCGCGGCGGCGACGGCGTCCGCGTGGCAGGCCGTGCTCGTCATCGCCCTCGCCGCCGGCTGCTGGGAGTGCAGCCGGGGTGCCGCCACACCCGCCCGCGCGCTGGCCGCCGCGGTCGGCGCGTGGAGCCCGGTCGTGTTCTGGCCGAGGTACTCCGGCTACGCCGAGGCGCTCCTGACCCTGCTCGTCGTCATGGCGTTCTGCGGCCTCGACCGGATCGCGGGCGGCGAACTTGACGCCATGCCGACGCTCGTGGCGTCGGTAGTCGTTCTGACGCTCGTGAAAGACGAGGGCGCTGCGCTCGCGCTGGGCGTGGCGCTGGCTACGCTTCGATTGATCGGCCTGCGGCGCGCCGTCCCCGTCCTGTGCGCGTTTGCCGTGCCGTTCGCCTGCTGGCACCTCTTCCTCGTGAACGCCGGAGTCAGGCAGAGCGCGTATCTGCTGTCCATCCCGCTCGCGCTCCGGCACCTCGCCGAACTCCCCGCGGCGCTCGCGGCCGCGGTCAAACCGAAGCTCGCCGCCGTGGCCCTCGCCTGGGGTTTGGCGGCTCCCGGCCTGCGCGGCCCCCGCCTGCACGGTGTCCGGCTCGCACTGGCCGTATGGGGACTCGCGGCGGCAGGGGCGTACCTGACGACCACGGCCAACCTGACCTGGCACCTCTTCACCTCACTCGACCGGGTGCTGGCCGCGCCCCTTCCAACGATCCTCGCACTCAGCCTGCGCGCCGGGTGGCCGGCTCCGGCGCTCGGCCACGGGAAGCCCAAGGCACCGTCCGGACGTGGTTTCGCGCTTGACACCGCGGGCGACGGCCTCTAGCATGACGCTCCCCGGAACCGCGAGGTCCGCGGGAGGTTAGCTCAGCGGTAGAGCACCTGCCTTACACGCAGGGGGTCGCGGGTTCAAATCCCACACCTCCCACCACTCGCCGGGCTGATCTGACGCAAGATGCGGGGTGGTAGTTCAGTTGGTTAGAACGCCGGCCTGTCACGCCGGAGGTCGCGAGTTCGAGTCTCGTCCACCCCGCCACTTTCCCTGACCTTCCAAGCTGGGGACTCGACTCGGTCGTGCCACCCACCCTCCCCACCGCACGGTCAAGTCTCGTCCACCCCGCCAACTTCAACCTGCCCCCTGTTCTCGCCCACGCCGCCGCCTGCGTGCGGCCCGTCACACCGCGCCTGCATCCCGCGTACCCGACCTTTGCTAGACTTCATCCATGCAATCCCATGCACGGGCCCGGACCGGGCTCACGGGCGTCGGGTCGGGGCCGCGCTGCGCGGCAGCGTGACCGGGAGCGGAGCGCCGACATGCCCACGATCCAGCCGCGCGAGATCACCGAGAGCTTCCGCCTCGCGCGGGTGCTCAAGTCGAGCCGGTCCGCGATCGTGTTCCGCGCCGCCGACCCAGCCACCGGCAGAACCGTCGCGATCAAGCTGATCCCTCCCGCCTCGCTCGCAACTCTTCCGGCGTGTCAGGAGCGTTTCATGGCCGCGATGGCAGTCCTCGCGTCGGCCGCGCCCGCGACGTTCCCCGCGCTCCTCGATCACGGCTTCACCCCCGACGGCAGCGCGTTCATGGTGATGGAGTTCGTCGAGGGCGAGCGCCTCGACGCGCTGATCGGCGCCGCGCCCGCGCGCATCCTGGGCCTGGCGCTCGAAGTCGCGCAGGGGCTCGCCGTGCTCGCTCGCGCCGGCACCGCGCACGGAAACATCTCGCCCGAGAACATCCTCTCCCGCCGCGTCGACGGGGTTGAGCGCGTCTCCATCCTAGGGTTCGGTACCGCCGCGTTCCACGCGGGCGCGCGGGCGGCTGGGGAGACCGCGCCTCCCAGCGGGGCCGGCCGGTTCGTCGCGCCGGAGCGGCGCGGCGCCGCCACAGGGGCGGATTGGCACGCCGACCTCTACGCTCTCGCCGCGACGTGCTGTGCCCTGTTGCGGGCCGAGGTGGCGGGCGACGACGCGCCCACCGTCACGCTCCCTCAGGCCGTGGCGCAGCGGATTCCCGAGCCCACGGCGCTGACGGCGGCCCTGGAGCACGCGCTGCGCGCAGACCCGGCCGCGAGGCCCGCGTCGATCGAGGCGTTCCGCCAGGCGATCGTGGCGTCGCTGGCGGGGGCCGGCCCACGGACGGCGGTGGCCCCCGTTCCGCCGACCACGCCTCGCGGCGACGCCCCAGCCAGTGAGGCGCAGCCCGAACCTCCGGCGGTTGCGCCGCAACCGAGCCGGGTCCCAGACGCCGGCGAGGACACCGCACCCGCCCGGGTGGTGCCGATCATCCCTGGGCCGGCAGCCACGCCGTTGCCACCCGCGGCGGCCGAGACCCCTGCCCCTGACACCGCCGGTCTTGTCGCCGTGGAGCCGTCCGGCGCGACTGAACCGCCGCAGCCTCTCGAGACCGCGACGCCCGTCCCGGCGACGGCCATGGCTCCCGAGGAGCATCCGGAGCCTGGACACCAACCGGCGCTTCGTGCCCCGGCGTCCGCCCCGAAGACCGCCCGCCGCCGCGCCGCGCCGTGGGCCGCCGCGGCTGCGGCCGTCGCCGTCCTCGCGGCGGCCGGCGGCGCGGTCTGGTATGCGAGCATCCGCCCGGGCCGCACGGCCCGCGCCGCCGCCCCCATCCCGGCGCCGCGCCGGCCGACGCAGCCTCCGTCTCCGCCGGCCGCGCCCGCCGCCGCGGTCCAGCTACAGATGGCGGAGGCCGCCATCGCCCTCGGCGACCTTCCGGGCGCCCTCGCGCGGCTCGATGCGATCTCGCCGGCGGAGCTGGCCGGCCTCACGCCAGCGGAGCAGGAACGGTTCAAGGAGCTGCGCGCCGCGTACCTCGCCAAGAGGCAGCGCGCGGTGATGAAGGAGGTGCAGGCCGCGCTCTCCGCCGGCAACATGACGGCGCTCGCGGGGGCCCTCCGGGGGCTCTCCCACGCCGAGGAGGCGTCGTTCCCCCGCAACCGTGATTTCACCGCCACGCTCGAGGACGCCAGGCGGGCGCTCGACGTCCACGCGGCGTTGCTGAAGGCCCAGCGTCAGGGTGAACTCGGCGAGGTGGTCCGTGAGGCCGGGGTCCTGCTCGGGCTGGCCCCGCGTTGCGCGCAGGCGGCCCAGATACGCTCGCAGGCGGCGGCCGCCCTCGAGCGCGACGCCGACACGCTCGCGGCTGCCGGCAACTACGAGGCGGCGCTTGCCGGTTTGGCGACTCTCCATGACGCATGGAGCGACCGCCCCGGCCTCGCGGACCGGATCGACCGGCTCAGGGGCGAGCAGGCCGCCGAACAGAGGTTCGCGGCGGCGATGGTCCAGGTGGAGCAATCCGAACGCGACCGCGCGCCGGAGAACGGGCTCGCGTTGCTGCGCGCGATGCCCGCCGACCCCAGGACCCGGGCGCGCGTCGAGCAGGCGCGCGAGCGGTTGGCGAAGCAGCTCGAGCAACTCGACGCCGCGCCCCCGAGCGTGACGCTCGCGCAGGGGGTCAAGCT
>NCBR01000386.1 GCA_002279285.1 Acidobacteria bacterium 37-71-11 | reverse complement strand
GAAGCTCGATACCCGTGAGGGAACCGGGATGGTGGTAATGGCCGAGCAGGAGGAGCAGGTGGTGGAGGGCGAGGTGCCACCCGGCTGCCGCTTCAGGGGACATGAGAAGGAAGAGCAGCGTCCCCGGGTAAGCGGCCATCGCGTTGGGGTTGGCGAGCAGCGGCCGCCCGCCGCTCGAGGCCGGGTCCCAGAGCGGCGCCCACCCCGACAGGACCTGCGCGCGCCACACCGTCCGCCAGGGGATCTGGGTGACCGCGACGTCGCGGGCGGGGAGCGTCTGGCCGGCGAACAGGTGCGGCAGGTAGAGCGCGGCCCAGAACGCCACGAGCATGGCCGGCGGCAGCTTCACGCGCGAGAGCACCGGAGCGAGTGTAGCGAATCCGCCCGACCCGCCGCGGGCTGGGCCGTTGGCGCGTCTCTTGCGGAAGGGGTCCAGACCAACTGATGTGCCGTGGGGTGGCACTTCGCGGCTGCGTGAGTGACGCTGAGCGTCACTCAACGGCAGGACCACAAGAACCACACGTGGCACGGGCCTTGCTTCGAACCCGGCTCGATAGGAGGATTCCATGAGAAAACAAAAGGGCTTCACGCTGATCGAGTTGCTGATCGTGGTCGCGATCATCGGCATCATCGCGGCGATCGAACGCGATCAACCGCGGCCGCCAGAAGCGGACGATGGCGGACATGCGCTCGATCGCGACGGCGGTCGAGTCGTACGAGGTGGACTTCAACTTCTACCCGAAGGTTGCTTCCGGGGTCCTCCAGGGGATTACAACGTTTATCCAGCCGACGTACATCAAGCGCCTGCCCACCGACGATGGCTGGAACCAACCCTTGCTGTGGATGGGGGATACCACCGTTGGTACCGCCTACACCATCTGGTCGCAGGGCAAGGGTCTCGCAGGCAAGATCGGTGATGGACCCGGACAGACCACTGCTCTGGGCCGCGCTCCTGACGGCGGTCCTGGCGCTCGCGCCGGAGGAGCGCCGACTGGGGAGCCCCGGCTGGTGGCTCGCCGGCGCCGTCGTCCTCGCCCTGGCCTGGGTCGTCGCCGCCGACCACGAACTCGCGCTCCAGCACACCCTGCTGTTCGCCGCCGCGGCGCTGCTGTTCGGGATGGCGCGCATCGGTGCGCCGTCCGGCCGCCTCCTCGGGCTCGTCGCCGCCGGCCTTGCCTTGACCGCGCTGGTGGCGATCGCGCAGGCGTGCGGTGGGCTCGAACGGGCGGCCACGCTCGTCGGCGCGCTGCCGCCGGGGTGCGTGCGGGTTGGGGGTCCCTCCTCGTCCTGGCGGGGGTGGCGGTCGCGATGAGCCGCTCGCTCGCCGCCGTGGGGGTCGCGGGTGCCCTGCTGGTCGCGCTCCTGGCGCGGCGGCGGATGGGCCGCGCCGGCGTTGCGGCGGCGGCCGCGCTCGTGGTGCTCGCCGCCGCGGTCCTCGCCGGGCGCGGCGACCTCGCGCACCTCGATCCCCTTCAGCTGCGCTGGCTCAACTGGCGCACGGCCGCCTGGGTGTTCCTCCACCACCCCTGGCTCGGCGTCGGCCTCGGCGGGATCGGGCAGGCCGGCCTGACGGCGCCGACCGGCGCCGCGAACATCACACCCTACGCCCACTGCACCCCGCTCGAGCTCCTCGCCGAGCTCGGCGTCGCGGGCGTCCCCCTCCTTGTGGCCGGCGCCTGGGCGCTGGCGCGCCTGCTCCGGCTCGGGTGGCGGGAGCACCCGGCGCTGGCGCTCGCGGTCGCGACAGTCCCCCTCCACAACCTGGTGGACTTCTCCGCCTACAGGCCGGAGGTGCTGCTCCCCTGGGCGGTGCTGGCGGGTTCGCTCGCCTCTCGGGTGTGGCCCGCGCCGCGACGGCCCGTCCCCGCGCCCGCGCTGACCGCCCTCCTGGCCGGCGGCGCGCTCCTGGCCGCGCTGTCGTGGCGCAGCGAGGCCGCGGTGTCGGCCGCCGCCGCGCTGCCCCCGGCCGCGGCGGCCGAGACGGCGCTCGCCGCCGCCCGCTGGGCGCCGTGGACCGTCACCCCGGTGGAGATGGCGGCCGGATACGCCCTCGAACCGGGGCCCGCGACCGCGCTCGCACTCGTCGACGGCGAGCTCGCGGCGCGCTGGTGGGTGCAGCCGCTCTCGGCGGCGTGGGCGGAAGCCCGTGCGCGCCTCCTGCTCGCCCAGGGGCGCCCCGGCGAGGCGCTCGTATGGGTGCGCGAGGCGCGCCGGCGGGCGCCGTGGCGCGGCGACCTGGCGCAGCTGGAGGCGGCGTGCGCCCGACCGCGTTGAAGCTCGCCCCCGCCGTGCTCGTCCCGGTGGCCGTCGCGTGGGTGCTGGCTGCGGACGGGCCGGTTGTCCGGCCCGCGCTTCAACCGCGTGGGCTTGCGCCCTTTGCCGCTCCACGGCAAGGGCTGCAAGGGTGTGCCGCCCGGCGCCCAGACCTTGGTTCCGCTCTTGATCCCCACGGCGCGGCGCATGCCCGGCGCGGTGATGCCATCGCGGTAGCCGGTGTCGTCCCCGTACCCGGCATCGGCCAGCGCAATGTCGCCGGGAATTCCGGCGGCTTTTGC
>NCBR01000208.1 GCA_002279285.1 Acidobacteria bacterium 37-71-11 | reverse complement strand
AGAGCAAGGCCATCCCGACGATCACGTGGATGCCGTGCAGCCCGGTCATCAGGAAGTACACCGCGAAGAACACCTGCACGTCGTGCGGCGGCCCTTCGGCGCCTTCGGCGACGGTCGGGCGGCCGGGCCGTGCGAGGCCGGCCGGTCCGATCGCCGCTGGTGGAATCAGCGAGCGCTCCTCGCCGGCCGCCGCCGGGACCGGCGGAAGCGTTTGGGGCTGACTCGGAGGTGCCGGCGCCAGCTTGGCGTGGAAATGCGCGCCCCAGAGCAGTCCTTCCTTCCACTTCTTCTCGTACTCGACCCCCTTGATGCCGAGGAAGCAGGCCGCGAGCACGATCGTGGCGCCGAGGAGGCCGACGAGTTGGCGCCGCCGCCCCAGCTGGGCCGCGCGCACGGCGAGCGCCATCGTGAAGCTCGAGCAGATCAGGACGGCGGTGTTGATCGCGCCCAGCGTCTTGTCGAGGAACCGGTGGGCGTAGATGAAGACCTCGGGGTGGTTGGAGCGGTACACCGCGTAGGCGCAGAACAGCCCCCCGAACAGGAGGATCTCCGTCGCCAGGAAGATCCACATCCCGAGTTTTCCCGACTCGAACTGCTGCTCGGCGTTGTCGAAGTGGTGCGCCACGTGGTGCGCGTTCGTCCCGGCCACGCTCCCTTCCCTGGTCGTTCCCGCCGTCACACCCGCCTCCTACGATCCTGCCGGCTGCACAGCCGGCGCCCTGCGCACGAACCCGCCCACCGCGCCGTCCCACGTCCACGCCTCCACGTCGTAGGGGTCGCCGACCGCGGGCGTGGACTCGAAGTTGTCGTGGGGAGGCGGCGAGCTGGCCTGCCACTCGAGCGTCGCGCCGCCCCACGGGTTGGCGGGCGCCGGACGGCCGCGGAGGAGGGAGTGGATGAGGTACACGGCGATGACCACGAACCCGACGCCGAGGATGTACGCGCCGATCGTGGAGAGACGGTGGTACGCCTCGAACTGCGGCTGGTAGTGGTACGAGCGGCGCGGCGCTCCGTGGCTGCCCATGACGAACTGGGTGAAGAAGGTCGTGTTGAAACCCACGAACACGAGCAGCGCGCCGATGCGCCCCCAGAACTCGCTGTACATCCGGCCGAACATCTTCGGCCACCAGTAGTGCAGCCCGCCCAGGAACGCGATCACGGTGCCGCCGAACATCACGTAGTGGAAGTGGGCGACCACGAAGTAGGTGTCGTGGAGGTGGACGTCCACGGCGAGCGCGCCGAGGAAGAGGCCGGTCAGGCCGCCGATCCCGAACAGGAACAGGAACGACAGCACGTACAGCATCGGCGTCGCCAACCAGATCGAGCCCTTGTACATCGTGGCCAGCCAGTTGAATACCTTGACGGCCGACGGGATCGCCACCATGAAGGTCAGGAACGAGAAGATCATGCTGGACAGGGTCGACTGGCCGGCCACGAACATGTGGTGGCCCCAGACCAGGAACGAGAGCACCGCGATGGCGATCGAGGACATGGCGATGAACGAGTAGCCGAAGATGTGCTTGCGGGAGAACACCGAAACGAGCTCGCTGATCACGCCCATCGCGGGCAGGATCATGATGTACACCGCGGGGTGCGAGTAGAACCAGAAGAAGTGCTGGAAGAGCACGGGGTCGCCCCCGAGCGCCGGGTCGAAGATGCCGATGCCGAGCGCGCGCTCCGCGATCAGCAGCAGCAGGGTGATCCCCAGCACCGGCGTCGCCATGATCTGGATGATCGCCGTCCCGTAGATCCCCCACAGGAACAGCGGCATGCGGAACCAGGTCATCCCCGCCGGGCGGAGCTTGTGGATCGTGACGACGAAGTTGAGGCCGGTGAAGATCGAGGAGAACCCGAGCACGAAGATTCCCGCAACCATCATGATGACGCTCGTGTCGGTCGTCGTGCTGTACGGCGTGTAGAACGTCCACCCGGTGTCGACCGCCCCCGTGATCATCGAGACGAGCGCCAGCGTCGCCCCCCCCACCCAGAGGTAGAAGCTCGCGAGGTTGAGGCGCGGGAACGCCACGTCCTTGGCGCCCAGCATCAGGGGCACCACGAAGTTCCCGAGCGACGCCGGGATCCCCGGGATCACGAAGAGGAAGATCATGATCGCGCCGTGCAGCGTGAACATCTGGTCGTAGGTCTTGGCGGTCATCAGGGCGCTGTTGCCGGGGGTCAGGAGCTTCGTCCGGATCAGCTCCGCGAAGATCCCGCCCAGGAAGAAGGAAGACAGGATCACGACCAGGTACATCACGCCGATGCGCTTGTGGTCGCGGGTCAGCAGCCACGACTTGATGCCGCGCTCGTGGTTGAGGTAGTTGTCCCGTCCGAGGGCGTTCCCCCCAACCCCGAAACCGGCCGCCCCGCTCTCGATGCCCGTCATCTCCGACCCGCCTTTCCGCCTACTTCAACGTCTTGATGTACTCGATGATCGCCGTGATCTCGTCGTCCTTCAGCCGTCCCTTGAACGTCGGCATCACCGGCTGGAAACCTACAGGGACGTTCTTGGTCGGGTCGAGGATGCACGTCCGGATGTAGTCCTCGTCCGCAACCATCACCCGCCCACCCTCGATCGGCACGTGGCTGGCGAACAGACCTTTCCAGGTCGGGCCGGTGCCCCCGGAGCCGTTCACGCTGTGGCACTGCGCACATCCGCGGGTGCGGTAGAGCAGCTCGCCCGCCTTCGCCGGGGGCATCGTCTTCATGAAGTTGCTCGCCTGCTGGAGCCAGCGCTCGAAGCCGCCGGGCCGGTGCACGACGACCTTCGCCCACATGTCCGAGTGCCCGGTCCCGCAGTACTGGGTGCAGTAGATCTGGTACTCGCCGGGCTTGAGGGCACTGAACCACACCTTGACGTAGCGCCCCGGCACCACGTCGCGCTTGAGGCGGAACGCCGGGACGTAGAACCCGTGGATCACGTCCTCGGAGGTCATCACGAGCCGTATCGGGGTGTCGACCGGCACGTGGAGGTTCTCGTCCACGTGGCCGTTGGGGTAGGTGAACAGCCACTTCCACTTCTGTCCCGTGACCATGACCTCGTAGGCGTTCGCCGGGGGGGTGTTGACATCGAGGTAGACCTTGAACCCCCAGATGAAGATCACGATCGTGATCGCGATCGGGATCACGGTCCAGGTGATCTCGAGCGGCGTGTTGTGCGTCGGGCTCGGCTCCGCCTCCAGCCGATCGGGCCGCCGCCGGTAGCGCACGACGAACACGACCATCAGCGACACGATCAGTACGAAGAAGAACACCGACACCCAGAGGACCAGCGAGAAGATGTGGTCCACCGCCACGGCGGTGGTCGACCCCTGCTCCGGCATCCAAAACCCGCCCGCCGCCTGGACCGACGCCCAGTTGAAGAGCCTGCCCATGACGTCGCGTCCCAGGTTCAAAGCGCCGCTCCCCTGCCCGACGCCGCTCCCGCGGCCGTGCCGCGAGAGCCCGCTCTCGAGCCTTGACGTTGTTCTTCCTCACAGACCGGGCGCATTGGTCTCCGCCCTCGAGTCCACGTGCTTGTTCGCGCTGCGCCGCCACGCCACCCCCAACCAGACCCCGACCACGAGCACCGTCGCGACGCCGCCGAGGCGCATCAGGTTGTTTGCCGCCAGGACGTAGCGGCCCGCGTTGGAGTCGTAGTGGAAGCAGTACAGCAGGATCTGGTCTCCGGCCGAACCGACCTTCCCCTCTCCGGCTTCGGTCAACGCCAGTTTGAGTGTTCTCGGCGGGAACGTGACGCCGTAGAGCACGCGCGTGATCCGGCCGTCCGGCGCGAGGAGGAAGATCCCGGTGGGGTGCGCGTACTGCTGGAGCTTCTCGTCGTACCGGTAGGAGAACCCGACGGCGTCCGTCAGCGCCTTGATGTTCGCCTGGCTTCCGGTCAGGAAGTGCCAGCCGGCGGCGGCCGCCGGCCGGCCGAGCTCGGAGATGAAGCTTTCCTTCTTGAGCATCGCCAGCGTGTGCGTCTCCAGCGGGTCGAAGCTGAGCGTGACCACCTCGAACTGCTTGCCGGGGGTCCATGACAGGCCCTTGAGGCCGTCCACCAGCCCGTTGAGCATGAGGCCGCACAGCATCGGGCAGCGGTAGTAGTTGAGCGTCAGGATGACGGGCCTCTTTCCGTCGAAGTAGCGCGACAGCAGGACCGGCGTCCCGTCCTCGGCCGTGAACTCGAGGCCGAGCGGAATCCGGGCCCCGAGGTGCTCGGTGATGCCGACCCCCTCGAGCGCCTTCGGCAGCGGCTCGGCGCGCTGCACCGCCGCCGCCCGGCCGGCCAGCCCCGCCAGCACCGCCGCCGTCACGACCGCCAATACGCCGCGCCGCACCGCCATCTCCGTCCCCCCGGGGGCAGGCACCGCGGACCCCGGGGTTGCTCCGGAAACGCGCGGGAGGTACTGCCCTTATAGATGAGAAACGGTTTGGGCCCGGCGCAATTCCAGCTATCTCTTCGGCGCCGCGGGGGCCGCTGTCGGCGCGGCCGGCGGACTCGGAGGCGGCGGCGGCACGGGCGGCCACGGCGACCTCCCGCCGTCGCGCACCACCAGCTCCATCGCGCGGCCGATCGGGATCGCGACGACGCCCGCCTTCTCGTCCACCCAGCGGTAGCCGTGCAGCTCCCCGAGCTGCTGGGACACGAGCTGCGACAGTTCCTGCGGGGCCACGGCCACGACCTTGCGGGCGTTCTCCGCCCGCTGCTGCTGATAGAAGAACGCCTGCAGGAAGACCACGACCACGAACAGCACGATCGCGAAGACGATGCCGACCAGCGCCGTCAGCGGGGTGTTCGGTTCGCCGCCCTCTCGCACGCTTGCCTCCGTCCTCAGGCGTTCTCGAACGCGAGCGACTCTTC
>NCBR01000207.1 GCA_002279285.1 Acidobacteria bacterium 37-71-11 | reverse complement strand
CTCGACCGACGCATCACCAGGGACCTCGAGGAAGCGCTGGTCCACATCGTGCGCAACGCCGTGGACCACGGCATCGAGACGCCGGAAGCCCGCGCCGCTATGGGAAAGCCGCACGCGGGCATGCTGCGGATCGCTGCCGTGGCCGCCGGCGGCCGGGTGCGCCTGACGATCACCGACGACGGCGCCGGGATCGAGCCGGCGGACGTCGTCGAGGCCGCCGTCAAGGCGGGACGCATCGAGCGGTCCCGCGCCGCCGCGCTCGGCCGCGACGAGGCGCTCCGCCTGCTCTTCCTCCCCGGGCTCTCGACCCGGGGCGAGGTCACGGAGGTCTCGGGGCGCGGCATCGGTCTCGACGCCGTCGCCGCCGCGGTCACTCACGCCGGTGGGTTCGCCACGATCGACTCGCACGCCGGCCGCGGCACTTCGGTCGTCGTCGAGGTGCCGATCGCCCGGCGTGGCGAGGAGGTCGTGGTGGTGCGTGCCGGCGCCATGCGCCTGGCCCTCCCCTCCTCCGCCGTGGCGCGGGTGGACCGGCTGCGCCGGGACGACGTCGTCGAGCGGGACGGCCGCACCCTGGCGCCGCTCGGCGGCCGCCTGGTGCCGTTCGCACCGCTGGCACACCTGTTGGGGGAGGAGCCCGCCCCCGTTCAGCTCCTGCTGCAAGGCGTCCACGCCGGCGTGGCGCTTGCCGTGGCCGTCGACGCGGTCGAGCGCTCCGAGGAGGTGCTGCTGTGGCCCGGAGGCCGCGCGTTGGCGGGCAACCCGTTGTTCGACGGGATCGCGCTGCTCGCGTCCGGCGAGCCGGTTGGGGTTTTGTCCCCGCAGGTGCTGGCCCAAGGGGGAAACGGACGGAGGCTCGTCGCCGCCGCTTCGGCGGCGCGCGCCCGGCGCCTGCGCGTCCTGCTGGTGGACGATTCGCTGGTGACGCGCGAGATGGAGCGGCGCCTGCTCGAGGACGCCGGATTCGACGTGACGACGGCCGCCGACGGGCAGGAGGGGTTCGCCGCGCTCGCTGAGAAACGGTTCGACTGCCTCGTGACCGATGTCGAGATGCCGGGCGTGGACGGCTACGCGCTGACCAAGCAGGTGCGCGCCGTGCCGGCCCTGGCCCAGCTTCCCGTAGTTGTCGTCTCGACCCACGACCGCCCCGAGGAGCGCCTCAAGGGTCTGGAGGCCGGCGCCGATGCCTACCTCGCCAAGCAGGGCCTGAACGCGGCCGAGCTGGTGGGGCTGGTGCGCCGGCTGGCGGGGGCGTGATGGCCGGCGCCCCGATCGACGTGCTGATCGTGGACGACTCCGCCACCGTCCGCGCGGTGCTGCGCCGGCTCGTCGCCGCGACGCCGGACATGCGGGTGGTGGGCGAGGCTGGAGACGGAGCGGAGGGGGTCGAGGCGGCGGTGCGCCTCGCCCCGGTGGTGATCCTGATGGACATCGAGATGCCGGTGCTGGACGGGTTTGCCGCCACCGAGAGGATCATGGCCCTCTGCCCGACGCCGATCCTCGTGATCACCTCCCGCGCCAACCGGAGCCAGGTGCAGACGGCGTTCGAGGCGATCCGCCGCGGCGCGGTCGAGGTGCTCCCAAAACCCGAAGATGCCGCGGGGTGGGAGCTCATGGCCACGGCGCTTCCGGCCGCGATCCGCGCCGCAGCGCAAGCGCGCGTGGCCCCGGCGGTGCAGGGCGACGCCCGTCACCGCGGCCTCTCGCCGGCGTCGGTGACCGCCGCCGTGCCCGCCGTGCTGCCGCAGGTGCGGTATGTGGCGGTCGGCGCATCCACCGGCGGGCCTTCGGCGCTCCGCGACCTGCTGGCGGCGTTGCCGGCGGCGCCGCCGGCCGCGGTCCTGGTCGTCCAGCACATCGCGGCCGGATTCGAGGAGGGGCTCACCGAGTGGCTCGCGGCCGACCTTGGACGGGACGTGAAGGTCGCCACCGACGGCGAGCCGGCGTCGCCCGGGAAGGTGCGCATCGCCCCCGGGGGCGCCCACTTGCGACTGACCGCCGGCGGCGTGGTGCGGGTCGATACCGCGCGGCCGCCGCGCGGCGTGCATCGCCCCTCGGCGGACGAGCTTTTCGAGTCGTGCGCCGCCTGTTGCCCGACGCTGACCGCCGGTGTGTTGCTCACCGGCATGGGCGCGGACGGCGCCCAGGGGCTCGCGGCGCTGCGGCGGGCCGGCGGCTTCACGATGGTGCAGGACGAAGCGTCGTCGGTCGTGTTCGGCATGCCCCGCGCCGCCCTCGCGGCGGCCGCCGCGACGATCGCCCTGCGGCCAGGCGAGCTCGGCAAGGTCCTCGCCCGCATCTGGAGCGGGGGTGCGCCGTGACCCGCGTGCTCGTCGTCGACGACAGCGACACCACCCGGACGCTGCTCGTCCGCACCCTCGAGCGCGCGGGGTTCGAAGTCTCGTCCGCCCGGGACGGCGCCGAGGGCGCCGCGGCGGCGCTGCGGGAGCCGCCGGCGGTCGTGGTCACCGACCTCGACATGCCGGTGATGGACGGCCACCAGCTCCTCCGGCTGCTCAAGAGCGAGACGGCCACGGCGATGACCCCGATCGTCATCCTCACGAGCCACGGCGAGGCGCCGTCGCGTTTCTGGGGCCTGCGAGCCGGCGCCGACGCCTACCTCACGAAGGACAGCGACCCGGCCGAGCTGGTGGCGACGGTCGGCCGGCTCGCCGCGGCGACGGCGGTCGGGCCGGCGCGCGAACCCGCCGGGCCCTTGGGACCGCTCGACGTGCTGACCAAAGTCGTGCGCCAGCTCGACGCCAGCCTGATGCGCGCCACGCTCCTGAACGCGCTGCTCGAGCGCGGCCTCAGCACGAACGACCTGCACGCCGCGAACCGCGCGATCCTCGAGGTGGTGGCCGGCGTCGCGGACGCCCACCTCCTCGCGGTCGGTGTCACCGAGCCCGACGCCGCGACGCTGGATGTGCTCGTGGCCCGGCCCGTGTCGCTACGCTCGACCGACCGCTTCATCGCCGCGACCGTCGCCGAGATGGCTCTGCCCACCAACGTCGAACTGAAGGTCGACGTCTCCGGGGCAGGCGAGGGCGAGGGCGACGCCGACCCCTCCCATCTCGTCTCGTACCCGCTCCCGATGCGGGGTGCCACGAGCCTGCTCGCCCTGCTCCCAAGCGAGCCGCAGCAGTTCGCCGTTGCTTCGGCCGGTTTGCTCGCCGACCTTGCCCCCCACGCCGGCATCCTGCTCGACAACGCGAGGCTCGGTCAGAAGCTGCAGGAGCTCTCCACCCACGACGGCCTCACGCGAGCGCTCAACCACAGAGCGATCCTCGAACGGCTGAGCCAGGAGATCGAGCGCGCGGGCCGCTACGACCGCACCGTGACCGTGGTCATCAGCGACCTCGACCACTTCAAGCGCGTCAACGACGCGCACGGGCACGTCGCCGGCGACGCCGTGTTGCGCGCGGCCGCCGACGCGATGCGCCACGCGCTGCGCGTCTCGGACGTGCTGGGCCGCTTCGGCGGCGAGGAGTTTCTGGCAGTGCTCCCGGAGAGCGATCTGGAGGCCGGCCGCCAGGCCGCCGAACGCCTCCGGCGCGCGGTCGCCGAGCGGACGGCAACCATCGCGTCCGGGGAGCGTGTTCCGATCACCGGGTCGTTCGGCGTCGCCTCGCAGGCGGAGCTCGGCAGCGAGGTCACCGCCGACGCGCTGGTGGCCCTCGCCGACTCCCGCCTGTACCAGGCCAAGGCGGCGGGCCGCAACTGCGTCCGGCCATGAGTGAGCCGGCCGCCCTTGCCGAGCTGGCCGGGCTGATCGAGGAGACGAGCGGCAACGTCATCCCGCCGGACCACTACAAGTTCCTCGGCGAGACGGCGAAGCGGCGCGCCGCCAGCCTCCGCCTGGCAGGGGTGGCCGCGTACGTGGGGGCGCTGGCGCGCGGCGAACTACCCGGCGAGTGGAGCCGCCTGCTCCCGCACGTCACGGTCAAGGAGTCGTACCTGTTCCGCCACCCGCAGCATTTCGCGGCACTGGCGACGACGATCCTGCCCCGCCTTGCCACCGCGCGCGTCGCGCGCCGCAGCCTCGCGGTTTGGTCGGCGGGCTGCGCCCGCGGCGAGGAACCCGCCACGCTGGCCATCGCGCTCGCCGAGTGCCGCGAGCTGGTCGGATGGGATTGGCGGATCCTCGCGACCGACGTGGACGAGGAGGCGCTCGCCGCCGCCGGCGCCGCGACGTTCGGCGAGCGCGCAGTGGCCGACGTCCCCGCAGACCTGCGCGCGCGTCATCTGCTCCGGCATGGCGAGTCGTACGAGCTCGCGCCAGCGCTCGCCCGCCGCATCGAGTACCGCGCCCTCAACCTCGTGCGCGAGCCCCTCGCGCTCTCGCCCGCGCTCTTCGATCTCGTCTTCCTGCGCAACGTCCTGATTTATTTCAGGCCCGAGGTCCAGCGCCGGGTCGCGGCCGCGGTCGCGGGCGCACTGGCGCCGGACGGCTACCTCTTCCTGGGACCGGCGGAGACGCTCTGGCAGGTGGCGAGCGGCCTCGACGCGGTCGACCTCGGCGACTGTTTCTGCTACAGGCACGCCGGCGCAGCCGCAGCCGCGGCCCCGCACCGGCGCCCCGACGCCCAGCGGCGCCCCGAGCGGCCCGTAGCCGCCGCCACAGCGCTGCGGCCCACAGTCCACGCACCGCGCACCGTAGTTCTCGAGGCGCGGGGGACGCAGGAACGGCTCGCCCTGGCCGCCCGGCACGCCGCAGCGGACCGTTTCGACGACGCCGTGGAACTCGTCGACCAGGCCCTCCTCGCGGACCCGTCCGATGCCGGCGTGCACGCCCTCGAGGGGTTCCTGCACGACATCTCGGGCCGTTCGCAAATGGCGGTGGCCTCGTACCGCGCGGCGCTCTT
>NCBR01000036.1 GCA_002279285.1 Acidobacteria bacterium 37-71-11 | reverse complement strand
CGAGTCCGACACCCGGCCGGCGAACTTCGCCAGGTCGGGACTCTCCAGGAGCGCGATGGCGGCCAGGTCCAGGAGCCAGGAGGCGATGACGCTGCCGCGGCGCCAGACCTCGGCGATATCGGCCAGCTTCAGGTCGTACGGGTAGTGCTCGGGATGGCGCAGCGGCGTGGTTTCGGCATCGACGGCGCGCCGCTGGTTGCCGGCGTTGGCATGGTGGAGGATGTTCAGCCCCTCCGCGTAGGCCGCCATGATGCCGTACTCGATGCCGTTGTGGACCATCTTGACGAAATGGCCGGCGCCGCTCGGCCCGCAGTGCAGGTAACCGTGCTCCGCGGTGCCGCCGGCGTTCTTCCGTCCCGGCGTGCGCGGCGCCGCCTCGATGCTCGGGGCGAGGGCAGCGAAGATGGGGTCGAGGCGCCGGACGGCGGCGTCCTCACCGCCGATCATCAGGCAGTAGCCCCGCTCCGAACCCCAGACCCCGCCGCTGGTCCCGACGTCCAGATAGTGGATGGCCTTCGGCTCGAGTTCGGCCGCACGGCGGATGTCATCATGGTAGTAGGAGTTGCCGCCGTCGATGACGACGTCGTCGCGGTCGAGGAACGGGACGAGAGCGTTCAGCGTTTCATCGACCGCCGCCGCCGGCACCATCATCCAGACGGCGCGCGGTTTCGCCAGCGTATGGACGAACTCTTCGAGCGAAGCCGCTCCGACCGCCCCCTCGTCGGCGAGCACCCGCACGGCTTCCGGATTGAGGTCGAAAACAACGCATTGATGACCGGCGCGCCGCAGGCGCCGCACCATGTTGGTGCCCATCCGCCCCAACCCGATCATGCCCAGTTCCATGCCACGCTCCTTCCTTTGCTTGGGCTGCGACCCTTCACGCTGCGAAACGGCTCTCCCGAACCGCAGCCGGCCCGGGCCGCTGGTAGGTCCGGCCCGGAGCCTCATCACTGTCTGCGCGCCATGACCGAGATCCCCGCTTGCTCTCGAAACTTATCCTATCCTCCACCGGCCGCTACTGGGAGGGCCGCGACCAGCGAGGCCCGCACGACGAACCGGTTGGGCGCGTTCCCGACGTACTTGAATGGATAACACGTCACGAGCGTGAGCACCGTCTCACTGGTCGGGTCGAGCACCTTCGTGTCCTCCGGGCCCACGATTTCGGTTGAATCCACGACGTACTCGTAGGATCGCCTCAGGGTGACGATCCGGATCGTGTCCTGGCACTGGATGCCCTGAAGCGCACGGAAGAAGGAGTCCCGGTGCCCGGCGAGCGCCATGTTCCCGCGCTCGCCGGGTTGTGCCGTACCAGGAATGTGGCCGACCGCGATGGCCAGCGTGGTGTTGTCGTCTCCCTCCCGCACGATGGCCCTGACGCCGATCCGCGGGATCTCGATTCGACCGAGGACGAGCGGATCCACGTCGGCGCTCGTGGCGAGGACGAGCGGATTCGCGTCGGCGCTCGTGGCAATCTCTCGCCTCGGTTCAGGAGAAAAGAAGGCGCGCTCCTGACGCGCCTGGTAGACCCTGCTCATCAAGGTCGTCGCGACGGCCCAGCCGACGAGCGAGAAACCAATGGCCCAGAGGGCCAACTCGCCCCGCCGGAGCCACGCCGCGGCGCAGGAGAACCTTTTCACGCCAACCGTCTCCCGAGCACGCCGAGACCGAGCGCGCCGAGAAGCGACAGGACACCGAGCCCCGCGTACAGTGGGACGTCGCTCGCCGTCTTGGGCAGCCGCTTGTGATGGACGCGGTTCTCGGCCACCTTGGCCGGCTGCACTGGCGCTACCTCCGGTTTGGCCGGCTCAACTGGTGCGGTTTCCGGAACCGGCGGCTTTTCTGCCGCCACCACCTCGTACGGCTTCACTTCCTTTGCCGGCGTGACCACGACGAGGGGCGCGGTCCCGTAATCGGCTTCCTTCGCCGTGTCCGGCATCGCAACCACCGGCTCGTTGGCGGCGGCGGCGAGCTCCATGGCACGCTGTTCGGTATAGACGATGTCATGACCGCCGAGGCCCGGCGTGTCGGGCGCGTACCAGGTCCTGAGCGCCATGATGTGGCCGGCGCTTGCCGGGTAGTACGTGTACCGGCTCGTCGGAATCTGCACGGCTCCAGGCCCCTCCTGATGAGGAACCGAGAGGACGGTGCCGAGCACCTTCGTCCCGTCTGCGTTCATCACCCGCAGCAGGTTGCGGTTCCCCTGGAGCAGGACGACTTTGATCTGGTAGTCGCCGGGCTGCAGGATCGTGCCTCCGATGTCCAGCGGCTCCGTCAAATTGAAGGATGACTGCTCGACGGTGCCCTGTGCGTTCGCCTTGGGGGCAAAAGCAAATCCGAGGAGCGCCGTGCACATGCCCGCAACCAACCAACTCGTCAATCTTTTCATTTCAGCACCTCTCTTTCGGTTCGCGTACGTGCCGCTAACCCTGGTTGAACGGCCGATCGTGATCGGGCCGTCGATGACGTGGCGACGATCGCCAGAGTGCTCTCCTGCCAGAGATACCGTCCTTCCCCGAACATGGCTCCAACCTAGCCCTCCGATTCCCCGTCCGGAAGAGCACTTACTACCCTGGAACACAACCACGATGTGGGTAGAAACTACCCCGGAGGCGAGCGCAGGTGAGCGCCGGCCGATGGAACACGAGCGCCGACACCTCCTGAAACTGGTCGCGGAAGCGGGTGGGCGCTAGGGAGACGGTTTGGGCGGCGCGGCGGACGCCTTCGACGTCCACGCGACCTTGCCCGCGATGGCGATCCAGTCGCTGCCGCTGTCCACCGACTCGATCGTGAAGGGAAGGTCCGTGGGCATCTGGAAGAGCACGACGTCGTTGTAGGTCGTCGTCAAGAGCGGCCCGATGAAGTTCACGACCCAACCGACGATGCCCCGGCATCGCGGTTCGATCCGCACGTTGCGGAGGAGGAAGCTGCGGCTCGCTGCATCGACGACGAGGTCCGCCTTCCCCTGTGCGTCGCAGATCTGACGGAAGAGACGGCCTTTGGCTTCCTTCTTCTCCACCGTCACGTCAAGGCTGACCAGAAAACACGTTCCGCCGCACGGGCCGAACCGCCGTGGATCGATCACGAAGTCCACCTTGCGCATGACCGGCGGGATGTCCTGAATCCACTTGGCGCGCAGAACCTCGAACGCCGCCTGCTCGATGGGGGGCCACGGCACGGTGAACCGGTACTCTCCTGTTGCAGTGCCTTCCCCGCCGCTGCCCGCGTCCTGCAGGTGAAGCTTGGTCGCGAGCGCTCCCTGGAACAGGAGCTGGACGCGCCGCTCGCCGACCTGCGCGACGGGATAGCGCACGACGAGCGGGTAGTCCATGCGGTACTTGGATTCCAGCTGCACATCGCCGGTCGCCCGCCCGTTGGCGATCGCCACCCCGGTCGTTCGCAGCTTCACGTCGCTCAACGCGACGACGACCCCGTCCCGTTGGATCCTGCCCGCCTTGCCGAACAGCTCCGCGTCGACGATGCCGGAGTACTGCCCGTCCGGGCGCAGCCGAAAATCGCGGACGACGAAGTGCGAGGGCGCCTCAACGTCGACTCTCGGGCCCCCGGGCACGTCGAGTTCCCCCGCCGTCAGGTCGAGGGTGAGAGCGGCGGCGGAGAGCGACGCCTCGATCGTGCCGCCGGTGGGTGATCCGACCTGGAACGCGCCTTCCCTCAGCTCGCCGTGCGAGAAGGTGCAACGGCTCCCGACGAAGGCGATGGCGCCGTTTTCGATCTCACCGTCGACCCGCCCAACGACCCCGAACTGCTCCGGCTGGCCCTCCCGAGCCGGCCGGAAGACGCCCGCGGTGATCGCGACGCGCACCGGCGTGCCTTTCCTCGACTGCGAGGCGGTGTGGAGCTCGATCATCGGGCCAAAGCTCAAGGGGCGGCCGCCGTACGCCACGAACTCCGAGTCGTGGATTCGCACCTCCTTGACGAGGTCGATGAAAGCTGGACCACGAGACGGCGCCGAAGACGCCGGGGGAATTGGGGGTTCGCCGCGCGCCGCCTCCGCGGCCGCGCCCTTCGCGTTCAGGACATCGCCGTGCAAGACCGATAGGATGTCGGTGCGGAACTCGAGCTTGCGCAGCGCCGACGTGGCAAGACCCCGGAACACCCAGACGATGGGTCTCCAGATCCCCCGGCCGCGGTAACTGGCCTCGGTGATCCCCTTGCCCGCCTCGAAGCGGAGGCTCTTGACGAGGATCCTGGGCCGCAGGTGATTGCCATCGAGGAGCAGCGTGCCGCCGCTGACCGTCAGGTCGAGGCGGTTGACGTGGCCTGCAACCGCCGTGGCAACGAGGTTGACCGTCGGCGTTCCGACGGCTTCCACGGTCCACGCATCGGCCACCGGGACGCGGCCGGCACGCAGGTCGATCTCGAGGGTGAACGAGCCGCTGTCGACGCACCCGGCGATCTGATCGAGCACGAGCTTCGTACCCGCTTTCAGGGGCGTCGGCGAGGGCGAAACGGCGGTCGCTGCCGGCGGGCCGGCTGGGGATGCCGGCGCTTGGGCGAGTGCGGGTGTCGTGGAAAGAGCCAGAAGGAGTGCAACGATCCAAGCAACGCGGAGGCCCGGGCATGGCGAGACGCTGCCGATGCGCTTGAGCGTCCCGCTCTGCGCTCTCGACGACGGCATCCTTCGCGATCGCGGTGACCTCATGGCGGCGCCTACATGATCGTCTCGACCGCGCGCGGCACGATGTAGTTGCGCCGCACGAACGGGCGCTCGGCCACGAGGTAGAACACGTAGATCAGCAGGTGACCGGCGCCCGCGGCAACGACGCCGGGAAGCGAGCCGTACAGAAGCGCGTATCCATATCCCTGGAGCTGCCCTACGGAGTACATCGGGTTGGGCAGGAAGCGATACGGCCCGCCGTTACAGGCGGTTGGCAGTGGGCGCCCGAGGAACATGTCGCGGAAGTAGTACGCATCCACGCCCACGGTGAGCGTGGCCCACAGCTTGACGACCAGCCCCACCGCGAACAGCGCCACCCCTGCGGCGAGGACGAGCGCTGCAGGCACCGCCTGCTCCCACCGGGGGACGTGCAGCGCCGCCATGCAGCCGACCCCCAGCCCCTGGTTGAGGAACATCAGCCCGGCCAGTGTCTCGTACCCCCGGAAGGCGCGCTGCTCGCCGAAGCGGGCGATGGCGCGGGCGGGCAGGTCCGATCTGAGGATCGCCGCGTTACCACCGTAGTAGAAGAGGAGCGTGAAGAAGAAGTAGGGCAGCGTGAGCCGCCAGTCGGCGGTGGTGACGAGCACGTGGGCGAGGACCACGGAGGCGACACTGCCGGCCACCCACACCGCGTTGAGGTGCTCGAGTCGCCACCCGGCCATCGCGAACACCGTCGACACGACTCGCGTCACGTCCCGGAGAGCCAGGCGCCACCGCGGCGCCGGTCGCCCCCGGCGCTCATCGCCCGCAGGCAGGTCACGATGGTCGTGTTCCTCGGCTCGCAATCGGAAGCTCCTTATGTCTCACCCTTGCCGGCGTTGCAGGTTATCCCGGACACCGAAGAGGCTACCACCTTCATCGACGGCGACGGTTGCATGGAACGTCGTCCTCCCCCGAGCACCTCTTGAATCTAGCGCTCCGGCCCCCAACCGGGATGCGCACTTTCTACCCTGGAGTGAAGCCGCGAGTTGGGTAAGAACTACCCAACCGGTTGATCGGAACCCTTGCCGGCGCATGCATCAGCGCCACGATGTCAGCGCGTAGCCGGCACGCGCCGCGTTGTCCCCCAGCGAGGCGTGCGATACATTGGTCGGGCATGGCCTGGGTCAGAACCAAGGCGGTCGCGGCGAAGCTGGCGCGGGCGGAGAGTGCCGCCGCCGAGATGGCCTTCTATCTGGCGCTGTCGCTGGTGCCCCTGGTCGGCGTTACGATCGCGCTGGTCAGCCGCTGGCTGCCCCTTGACCTGAGCGCCTCCATCGAGGAGGTGTTGCGCGCCGTGTTGCCGGCAGCGTCCAATGTCGCTCCCGGCGAGGTGTTGGCCTGGGCGCGCTCCTCGGCCAGCCACGGGTGGTTGACGGTCGGCTTCGTCGTGGCGCTCTGGACCTCGTTTCGCTTCATGTCACTGTGCATTCACTCGCTCGGTGCGATGGTCCATACGGGGGTCCGCCCGCCGGTGAAGGCCTGGCGCTCGGCCGCCAGGTCGCTGCTGCTGCTCGTGGTCTGGGTCGTGGCGCTGGTGGCGACGGCGATCTTCCTCCTAGTGGCCCCTGCCATCGAGCACGGCCTGCTTCACTTGCCGGAGCTGTCGGAGGTCTCACTCTCGGCTTTTTCAGCGCTGCGCGCGGTCCTCCTGGCAGCTGTGCTCTTCGGCGCGATCTACCTGACCTACCGCGTGGTCGTCGGTGCGCGGGCGGGCTGGTTCCGGGTGGCGCTCGCCGCGCTGCTGGCGTCGCTGGGTTGGATCGCCGCCAGCCGTGCGTTCTCCCTCGCCGTCCCCGTGCTCTGGAAGGCAACGCAGCTCTACGGCACGCTCGGCAGCGTGGTGCTGTTCCTGCTCTGGGCCTACGTCATGGCCTGGATCCTCCTGCTCGGCGGGCTCGTGTTCCTGCGGCCCGGCCGCGGGCGAGCGACTCGCGAAGCGGGATAGCACACCCGCTCAGTCCTCGAGCGAATCGCGGCCCGGCGCCAACCCAGTCAGCGGTGAGGGGTGTTGGCGCACCATATGCGTAGTTTCTACCTAATTTCCATGTTGCGCCTAGGTAGAAACTACGGTTTGCGCCCATGGAACGAGAGGACTATCTTTGACGGTGTTGAATTTATGCAGGGAAACGTCGCCAAAACGGTCAGTTGCCGACCGCCGATCGGGTTGCCCCAATCGGCAACGTGGAAAAAGATGGGAGAGCCAACATGAACTTCAAACCGGCCGTGAAGCTTCTGACGACTCTGGCATTCGTCGCGGTTGTTTGTATCGGCTCACCGGCCGTGGCCGCGACCGCGCCGCCGCTGGGTACAGCGGACACGTTCTCGGTCCTGGCTGCCTTGTCGATGAGCGCCGCCGGTGCCGGTACCACCGTCTCCGGAGATCTGGGCCTCAGCCCGGGTCTCGCGAGCTCGTTGACCGGGCCTTGGACGGTAGGAGGCACGGAGTATTTCGGTCCACTTTCTCTGGCGGGGACAGCTCAGACCGACGCCTTGGGTGCTTTCACCAACCTGGCAGGTCAGAGCTCCAGTGGGCCGTGGGCTGTGAGCCCGTGGAGCCCGGTGCCGGGTGTGTGGACTGTGGGCACTGATGTTACATTTGCTGGAACGATCACTCTCAGCGGCAGCTACACTGATGTCTGGGTTTTCCAGGTTGGGCGCGACATGACGTTTTCTGGCTCGGTGGTCCTGACCGGTAATGCGCAACCCTGTAATGTGTTTTGGCAGATCGGCCGAAGTGCCACCATCGCTACAGGCAGTACGTTTGTAGGAACTCTCATTGCGTCGGCCGATGTCACCCTCGTCTCCGGCGCAACTGTTAACGGCCGCATCATATCGCTCAATAGCTCCTTGACAACGGACGGCAACACCATCTCCGGCCCGATCTGCGCTGCCCCACCGAGCCCGACGCCGACTCCAACACCGGGGGGGCCGACGCCGACTCCGACCGCGACTCCAATCCCGGGCGGTCCAACGGCGACTCCAACGCCGACTTCAACCCCTTCCGTCGTGGTGCCCGTCCCCACGCTCTCGGGTTGGGCCGTGGTCGTGCTCGTAGGCCTCCTCGCTTTGGCGGGCTTCGTGGCGATCCGCAGGATGACGTAGCCATCAACGCCTCCTCCTATCTTGCAGCAATCACGGGGCGCATGAGCGCCCCCTTTGTTTGCGCGACCGGGTTGCGCAGGGCGCCGGAATTTAGCGGAGAATAGACGCAACAAAGTGGGGAGGTTCGAGATGGAAGAGGTCAACCACACCCGGATCTATGCCGTGATCTTCTTCCTGCTCGCGGTGCTGGGCATCGGGTTCGTCTGCTACCGCGTGCTTTCGCCGTTCCTCGCCGCCATCGCCTGGGCGATCGTGCTCGCCGTCGCGTTCCAGAAGCCCTGGTTGTTCCTCGAACGCCGCATGCCCAGGCATCGCAGCCTCGCCGCCGCGATGTTGACCATCGCCGTTGCGGTCGGGGTCCTCGTCCCGGTGGGTTTGTTGGTGAGGGTGCTGACCAACCAGGTCATCGCCGCGGCGACGAAGATCACGGCCAGCTTGAGCGCCGGGGAGGTGAGGTCGTTTTCGGACTTCGTGGCGCTCCCCAAGGTCGCACGCGTCCTCGACGATGCTAGGACCTGGGCAGGCATCTCCCCCAAGGCGTTCGAGAAGCTGACCAACGCGGTTGGGACGCGTATCTCCACAGCGGCCGGTGCGCTGAGCGGCAGGCTGGCGTTGGGCATGTTCGACGCGATGCTCACCGTCGTGCTGGTGATCTTCCTGCTCTTCTTCATTTTCCGGGACGGCGAGAGGATGGCTGCGGCGACCCTCGACCTCATGCCCACCGATGCGGACGGCCGCAGCCGCATGAGCCGGTCGCTGCAGTCGATGCTGGCCGCGATCTTCCGCGGCTCGCTGCTGTGCGCCCTGGTTCAGGGCCTGCTGGGCGCCATCGGCTGGTGGATCGCGAGGCTTCCCTCGCCGGTGCTGGCGGGGGTCGTGATGGCGATCGTGTCCCTGCTGCCGCTGGGGGGAACGGCGCTGGTATGGCTACCGGGCGCCGTCTGGGCCTGGTCGCTGGGCCACCATGCCTCCGCGATTTTCCTGCTCCTGTGGGGGTTCTTCGTCACCGTGCTGCTGGTTGACGCTTTCTTGCGTCCGATGTTGGTCAGGGGCGCCGATGAACTCACCACCCTGATCGTGTTCCTCGGGGTCTTCGGCGGCCTCGCGACGTTCGGTTTGCTCGGCATCTTCATCGGTCCGGTCGCGCTGGCGATCGCCGTCACCCTCCTGGAGGTGATGCGCGGCCAGGCCGGCAGTCCCCGGCCCGACACCGCCGGTTGACACGGTCGAACCCTCACCTCCGGCCGTTTGGGACAAGTGCAGGGCGGAGGGTCGAGGCCTGCGTATCCTGGTCTGCGCTCGTTACGCCATCGCGTCGATGACGGCGTTGAACGTCGGGCTGGGACGCATCTCCTTCTCGGCCTTGACATCGTCGGGAAGGTAGTAGCCGCGGAGGTCAACGGGTTTCCCCTGAGCGGCCAGCAGCTCGCCCACGATCTTCGCCTCGTTCTGGGCGAGCGCCTTTGCCACCGGGGTGAAGCGGGCCCGCATCGCCGGGTCCTCGGTCTGCGCCGCCAGCGCCTGCGCCCAGTACAGCGCCAGGTAGAACGTGGCGCCGCGGTTGTCGATCTCGTTTACCTTGCGGGACGGCAGCCGCCCGCTCTCCAGGTACGCGGCGATCGCCTCCTCGAGCGTTGCGGCGAGGAGCTTGGCCTTCCCGTTGCCGGTGGTCTCGGCCGCCAGTTCGAGGGACGGCACGAGCGCGCAGTACTCGCCGAGCGAGTCCCAGCGCAGGTGGCCCTCCTTGAGGAACTGCTGCACGTGCTTCGGGGCGGAGCCGCCGGCGCCGGTCTCGAACAGCCCGCCGCCGTTCATCAGGCGCACGATCGAGAGCATGCGCGCGCTGGTGCCGAGCTCGAGGATCGGGAACAGGTCCGTCAGGTAGTCGCGCAGGACGTTGCCGGTGACCGAGATCGTGTTCTCGCCCCGGCGGATCCTCTCGAGGGAGAACCGCATGGCCTCGACGAGCTCCATGATGCGGATGTCGAGGCCGCTGGTGTCGTGGTCCGGCAGGTACTTCTTGACCTTCTTGATGATCTCGGCGTCGTGGGCCCGGCGCTCGTCGAGCCAGAAGATGGCCGGGGACCCGGTCGCGCGCGCCCGCGCCACGGCGAGGCCGACCCAGTTCTGGATCGGGGCGTCCTTCGCCTGGCACATCCTGAAGATGTCCCCGGCCGCGACCGTCTGCTCGAGGAGCGTGGCGCCTGCGGCGTCGACGATGCGGACCGTGCCTGCGGCCGGCACCTCGAACGTCTTGTCGTGCGAGCCGTACTCCTCCGCCTTCTGCGCCATCAGGCCGACGTTGGAGACGTCGCCCATCGTGGCGGGGTCGAACTGGCCGTTGCGCTTGGCGTTCTCCATGATCTCCGCGTACATGGTCGCGTAGCAGCGGTCCGGCACCATGGCGACGCAGTCCTGAAGCTGGTCGTCCTTGTTCCACATCTTGCCGCCGTCGCGGATGACGTTGGGCATCGAGGCGTCGACGATGACGTCGCTCGGCACGTGCAGGTTCGTGATCCCCTTGCGAGAGTCGACCATGGCCAACGGCGGCCGCTTCTCGTAGACCGCGGCGATGTCCGCCTCGATCTCGGCCTTCTTCGCGGCCGGCAGCCGGTCCAGCCTGGCGAGAACGTCCGCGAGGCCGTTGTTGACGTTGGCCCCGATCTGCTTCAGCGTCTCGGCGTGCTTGTCGAGCGCGTCCTTGTAGTACACGGAGACGCAGTGGCCGAACATGATGGGATCGGAGATCTTCATCATGGTCGCCTTGAGGTGCAACGAGAGCAGGACGCCGTCGCGCTTGGCGGCCTCGATCTGCTCGGCGTAGAACTTCCGCAGCGCCGCGACGCGCATCACCGCCGAGTCGATCACCTCGCCCGCCAGGAGGGCCAGCTTGTCCTTCAGCACGGTGGTCGTCCCGTCGGCGGCGACGAACACGATCTTCACCTCGGTCGGCCGGTCCAGCGTGACCGACGTCTCGGTGCCGTAGAAGTCCCCGTCGCTCATGTAGGCGACCCGCGCCTTGGACCCCGACGCCGGCCACGGCTTCATCATCTTGTGCGGGTTCTTCTGCGCGAACTTCTTGACCGCCGCCGCGGGCCTGCGGTCGGCGTTGCCCTCGCGCAGCACCGGGTTCACCGCGGACCCGAGGCACTTGGCGAACCTCTGCTGCAGCGCCCTCTCGGCGTCGTTCTTGGGCTCCTCGGGGTAGTCCGGGATGTCGTACCCCTTCTCCTGCAGCTCCTTGATGGCGGCGCGCAGCTGCGGGACGGAGGCGCTGACGTTGGGCAACTTGATGATGTTCGCCTCCGGCCGCTTCGTGAGCTCGCCGAGCTCCGCGAGGTGGTCGGGGCGCGTCTGCGCCGCGGTCAGCTTCTCCGGAAAGTTGGCGAGAATCCGGCCGGCGAGGGAGATGTCCCGCGTCTCAAACTCGATGCCGGAACCCTTCGTGTAGGCGCGAACGATCGGAAGCAGAGCGTAGCTCGCCAGCGCCGGCGCCTCGTCGACCTTGGTCCAGATGATCTTGGTTGTCGTCATGGTCCGTCCTCGTGGCAGGGTTTGTTTGCCGCAACTCGACGGCGCAGTTTAGCGCTTTTGCGCGCCGGTTGTCAGCCGGCCGGCGACCGGACGGGACGGCCGCCCGCGCCGGCCCCCGCGCCCCCGGTGGTCACCAGCCGATGCCGTAGTCCTCGCCGTGGTTGCTCGAGCCGCCCCACATCGTCCCGTGCGCGAGGTCGAATAGGATTGCGTTGATCGGGCCCGAGGTACGCCGCTCGAACACCATCGTGTACCCCATCCGGCGCAGCTCGGAGCGCACCCATGGCGGCACCTCGTCGTTGAGCAGCACCTTGCTCGGGATCGCCTCGTGCTGGCCGAACGAGCTGTGCATCTGGTAGCTGTTGAAGTTCGCCGCCTCGGTGGCCTGCTGCACCGTCATCCCGAACTCCGTCACGTCGAGGAAGAACTGCAGCAGGTTCTGGTCCTGCGTGTCGCCGCCCTGCACCGAGAAGCAGAGGAACGGCTTGCCGTCCTTGAGCGCCAGGGTGGGGCTCAGCGTCACCCGCGGCCGCCGGCCCGGCGCCACCACGTTGAACGGCGACTCGGCGGGGTCGAGGTCGAACGACTGCATGCGCTGGGAAAGGCCGATGCCGGTGTGACCCGCGATCACCGCCGGGAGCCACCCGCCCGAGGGCGTCACCGACACCACCCAGCCCTCGGAGTCGGCGGCCTCCACCGACGTCGTGCCCGCGGTGAAGTCCTCCCGGTAGCGGGCGAACTCCGCGCCGGCGACCGACGCGGCCAGCGTGCCGTTGGGCCCGGGGCCGCTGGCCTGCGCGACCTTCCAGCGCGCGAGCACCTCGGCGTAGGGGTTGACGCCGCCCTGGAACGGGTACGGGTCGCCGGGCATGATCCCGGGGTTGGCGTGGTCCGGGTCGATGAGCTTGGCGCGCTCCTTCGCGTACGCCTTGGAGAGCAGCCCCGCGACCGGCGACACCGGCGGGAAGTAGGGGTCGCCGTAGTAGAAGTCCCGGTCGGCGAACGCCAGGCTCATCGCCTGGTAGACCGTGTTGATGTAGCGGGACGTGTCGTAGCCCATCGCCTGCAGGTCGAAGTTCTCGAGGATGTTGAGCGTCTGCAGCATGGCGGGGCCCTGCGTCCACACGGTGAGCTTGTAGACGTCGATGCCCTTGTAGTTGGTGCTCACCGGCTCCTCGATCTTCACCTTCCAGTTGGCGAGGTCCTCGGTGGTGATGAGCCCGCCCTGCTCCTGCGTGCTCCGTGCGATCTCCCGGGCGATGTCGCCCTTGTAGAAGCGGTCGTAGGCGGCGTAGATCGCCTGCTTGCGCGACTTCCCCTGCTTGAGCGCCTCCTGCTCGGTGGCCACGAGCGCCCGCAGCGTCGCGGCGAGATCGGGCTGGCGGAAGATCTCGCCGGGCTCCGGCCCCTCGCGGCGCGAGCCAAACACGGCCGCGACCGCCCGGTCGTGCGCCGGCGTCGGCCCTTCGCCTTCGCCAGCCCCGGGCGCCGCGCCGGGCGTCCCGGCCCCCTTGCGGTGGAGGAGGAACAGCGCCCGCGAGTACGGCCACTGTTCGAGCCACTTCTTGTCGTGCTCGATCGTGTCGGCGGCCTGCGCCTCGATCGGGTAGCCGTCGGCCATCTCGATCGCCGGCGCAAGCACCTGCTTGAGCGACATCGTCCCGTACTCCGCGAGCATCACCATGATGCCGCCGGGGGTCCCGGGCGTCACCGCCGCCAGCGGGCCGTACTCGGGCGGGACCTTCATCCCCTTGGCCTTGAAGAACTCCGGCGTCGCCCCGGTCGGCGCCACGCCCAGGGCGTCGATGCCGATGACCTTGTGCGTCTTCGGGTTGTAGATGAGCGCCTGGGTCTCGCCGCCCCAGCTCAGGGTGTCCCACATCGTGCAGCCGGCGGCGATCATCGCCACCGCCGCGTCGACCGCGTTGCCGCCCCGGTCGAAGATCATGGCGCCCACCGTCGCGGAGAGCGGCTTGCCGGTGATCGCCATCCAGTGCATGCCGTGCAGCGGCGGCTTCTCGGTGCGCATCTGCGCCGTCGCGACCGCCGGTGCCGAGAGGACAAGGAGAATGGACACGAGTCGTCGTATCATCGGTAGCTCCGTTGCGTCAGTTTACGCCCTCCAGCCGCCGGGGGGACCCGCCTTCCTCTTTCACTGCGTGAGGCCTGTTCTCTTTTGCCCCGCGGGCCGAGGCCGATGTCGCTCGGGCGGCGCATCGAGCGCCGCCCTCCGACCCGCCTGCGCGTGCGACCGAGCTGGCCAGATCGGCGGGCGGAGCCTCGCCGTTCCCTTCGCTTCGCTCAGGA
>NCBR01000206.1 GCA_002279285.1 Acidobacteria bacterium 37-71-11 | reverse complement strand
GACGACGACCCGCACCGGGAACCCGATCAGGTCGGCGTCGTTGAACTTGACCCCCGGCCGCTCGTCGCGGTCGTCGTAGAAGACCTCCACGCCCGCCGCAGCGAGCTCGGCGTAGAGCTTCTCGGCGGCGTCCCGGACCGCGGGGACGTCGGGGTTGAGGGCGATCAACTCCACCTCGAACGGCGCCAGCGGGCGCGGCCAGACGATCCCCGCCTCGTCGTGGTTCTGCTCGACGGCCGCGGCCACCGTGCGCCCGACGCCGAGGCCGTAACACCCCATGATCATCGGTTGCATGCCGCCTGTCTCGTCGAGGTAGTTGCACGCCATCGCCTTCGAGTACTTGGTGCCGAGCTTGAAGATGTGGCCCACCTCGATGCCGCGCTTGACCGCGAGCGGCGTGCCGCAGCGCGGGCACGGGTCGCCGGCCCGCGCCACGCGGATGTCGGCGACGAGGTCCGCGGTGAAGTCGCGCCCGGGCTGCACGCCGAGCAGGTGGTAGTCGGCGCGGTTGGCGCCGGTCGCGGCGACGGCCATCCGCATCACCTCGGGGTCCGCGACCACGCGCACGCCCTTCAAGCCCACCGGGCCGGAGAACCCCATCGCGCCGCCACTGACCTGCTCCACCTTGGCCTCGGAAGCGAGCTGGAGGTGGGCCGCGCCGAGCGCGTTCTTGAGCTTGACCTCGTTGACCTCGTCGTCGCCACGCACGAGGGCGACGGCGAACTCGGCGTCGCTCTCGACGATCATCGTCTTGATGAAGTGCGCCGGATCGAGGTGGAGGAAAGCGGCGACGTCGCCCACCGAGGTCGCGCCGGGCGTGTGGACCTCCTCGGGCTTGGCGGGCGGCGTGCCCGGCCACGGCGGCGGCGGCGGCAGGGCGCCGGTCGTCGCCTTCTCGACGTTGGCGCCGTAGCCGCACCCGCAGGCGGCGACGGCGTCCTCGCCGGTCGAGGCCAGGACCATGAACTCGTGCGACTCGCTGCCGCCGATGTTGCCGGTGTCGGCCTCGACCGCGGTGTACGACAGCCGGCAGCGGTCGAAGATGCGGCGGTAGGCGGCTTCCATCGCGCGATACGTTTCGTCGAGGCTCTCGGCCGAGGCGTGGAACGAGTACGCGTCCTTCATGATGAACTCGCGGCCGCGCATCAGGCCGAAGCGCGGGCGGATCTCGTCCCGGAACTTGGTCTGGATCTGGAAGAGGTTGGCGGGCAGCTGCCGGTACGACGTGATGCGCCGCCGCACCGCGTCGGTGATCACCTCCTCGTGCGTCGGGCCGAAGCAGAACTCGCGGTCGTGCCGGTCCTTGATCCGCAACAGCTCCTTGCCGTAGTGCTGCCAGCGGCCCGATTCCTGCCACAGCTCGGCGGGCTGCACGCACGGCATCATCAGCTCGACCGAGCCCGCCGCGCCCATCTCCTCGCGCACGATGCGGGCGGTTTTCTCGACCGAGCGCCACCCCAGCGGCAGGTAGGTGTAGATCCCCGCCGCCAGCTTGTCGATCATCCCGGCGCGCGCGAGCAACTGGTGGGAGATGACCTCCGCATCCGACGGGTTGTCCCGCAGCGTGAACAAGAAGTACCGGCTCCAACGCATGATCAGCCCTTCCGCCGGCCCCGCGCCTCGCGCGCGGCCAGCCACCCCACCCGTGCGAGGTGGGTCAGAACGTCCGTCTTGAGGTCGCGGGCCGCGCCCTGGCGCGCCCGCTGCAAGACCTCGCGCGCCCTCTCGTCGTCGCCCATCTCGAGCAGGGCGAGGCCGAGCTGCGTCAGGATCGCGGGCGACGAGGAGATCGCCACCGCCTGTTCGAGGTAGTCCACCGCGTCGGAGTACTCCTCGCTCGCCATGTGGATCCGGCCGAGCGCGGCGAGCGGATAGGCGCGCAGCTCGCGGGGGATCAGCTCGAGCGAGGCGTGCGCGAACTCCAGCGCCCGCGCCGAGTCGCCGCCGCGCTCGATCTCGGTGAGCGCCAGCTCGTACGCCGCGATCCCGCGCTCGAGCGGCCCGGGCCCATCGGAGAACAGCCGGCCGCCGAACCGCTCGACGACGGAGAACCGCTTCGCCGCCCGCATCGTCTCGAGCAGCGCCGTCCACGCGGCGAGCACCGGCGCGCCGCGGCCGCCGAGGCGCAGCAGGCGGTGGGCCGCCGCCAGCGCCTGGCGCGGGCGGCCCGCCGCGGCCGCGAGCAGCGCCAGCGAGGCGAGGATCGTCGGGTGCTCGGCCAGTCGCGCGGCGCGCTGGAGCTGGGCGAGCGCACGCTCCACTTCGCCGGCCTCGGAGGCCTGCGACGCCTCCCGCACCAGCACCTCGGCCTCCGGCGGGAGCGGCGGCGCCCCTTCGCTGTCGCCCTCGACGAGGCGGACCGCCTCCTGGTATTGCAGCCGCTGCGGGTCCATCTCCTGCACGCGCCGGAAGCAGTCGAGCGCTTTCCGGTGCCACCTGCGCTCGAGGTACGCGAGGCCGAGGTAGTAGATCGCGTCTTCGAACTCGCCGTCGAGGGCGACGGCGTGCTCGAACGCCGCCGCGGCCATCCCGGCATGGCCGGCGTCGAGTTCGACCATGCCGAGGAGAAAGTACGCCTGCGGAATCTCCTCACGCTCGAGCGCAGCCCGCAGGTGGCCGCGGGCGACGCCGCCGCGTCCGGCGGCCGCGTGCAGGGCGCCGAGCGAGAAGTGCGGGAGGAAGTTATCCGGAGCGAGAGCCGCCGCGCGTTCGAGGTGCTCGATCGCCTCCGCCTCGCGGCGCGTGTCCGCCAGGATCGTACCCAGGTAGATCCTGGCCTCGATGTCGTCCGGGTTCCAGCGCAGCACCTGGCGGAACGAGTTCTCGGCCGCGCCGAGGTCGCCGCGCTCGAACGCCAGCTCGCCCAGCAGCTCGGCGAGTTCGGGGTTGCGCGGAAAGCGGCGCAACGCTTCAGCGAGAACCTCCGCGGCCCGTAGCGGCTGTCCGGCCAGCAACGCGAGCTCCGCGCTCTGGACGGCGCGGGCGCAGGCGGACGCGGCGCCCCCGCCGGCGGCGCGGGCGCGGGAGACGATCGCCTCGCGCCGCTGCCGCAGCCGGTCGAGCAGCTCCTCGCGCGCCATTTCCGTCGTGGCGGCCCGCTCCCAGGCGGCCATCACCTCGGTCTCGCGGACCACCTTGCGGCGGTCGAGCAGGTCGACGAGCGCCTGCACGCCGGAATCGAGCAGTGCAAGGCCGCGCTCGAGGTCGGCGACGCGCTCGTCCAGGCGGGCGAGCACGCCCTGCACCCGCTTGGCCGTTTCCTCGCCCCCCGAGAGCCGCTCGAGCAGGTGCTCGTCGAACGCCTGCTTCTCGCTCTCGAGGCTGGCCTCCTCCTCCTCGAGCGTTTCCTCCGAGAACTCGCCGTTGGTGCCCGAGACGACGAGCAAACGGGAGTTGCAGCGCCGGCAGAGTTCCCGCCCGTCGGCGTTCACCGCGCCGCACCACTGGCAGAGGACGGTCATGACCGCCCACCCAAACCGTGGTCCGTGGTCCGTGGTCCGTGGCCCGTCCCCCCGCCCACCCACGAACGACTTTGGGGGATCCTCCCGGCCACACCGTCGCCCGGTCGCTGCCGCCGGCACCCGAAACCAGGGTTGCTGCAAGCCGTCATTTAGCGTTCCTAGTAGGTGTAGAAGCCGCGGCCGGACTTGCGGCCGAGGCGACCGGCGTCCACCATCTTGACGAGCAGCGGGCACGGCCGGTACTTGGAGTCGCCGAGGCCCTCGTGCAGCACCCGCATGATCGCGAGGCAGGTGTCGAGGCCGATCAGGTCAGCCAGCGCCAGGGGCCCCATCGGGTGGTTCATCCCGAGCTTCATCACGGTGTCCACGGCCTCCGGGGTCCCGACCCCTTCGTACACCGTGTAGACCGCCTCGTTGATCATCGGCATCAGCACCCGGTTGGACACGAAGCCGGGGTAGTCGTTGACCTCGACCGGGACCTTGCCGAGCCGCTTCGCGAGCGCCTCGACGGTGCGGTAGGTCTCGTCGCTGGTCGCGAGCCCCCGGATCACCTCGACCAGCTGCATGACCGGAACCGGGTTCATGAAGTGCATGCCGATGAAATGCTCGGGGCGTAAAGTCACGCTCGCGAGCTTCGTGATCGAGATCGAAGACGTGTTGGAGGCGAGGACCGCGCCGGGCGCGAGGAGCCGGTCGAGCTCGGCGAGCACGCCGGTCTTGACGTCGAGGTCCTCGACGATGGCCTCGACCCCGAACTCACACCCCGCGAGGCCGGCCAGGCCGACCTCGCCGCGGATCCGTCCCAGCGCCGCGCTCTTGGCCTCGACGGTCACCGTCCCCTTGGACACCTGGCGGTCGAGGTTGCGCGCGATCGTCGCCAACCCCTTCGCCACCAGCTCGCGGGAGACGTCGGCCAGCACCACGTCGAAGCCCGCCAGCGCCGCCACATGCGCGATTCCGCCCCCCATCTGCCCCGCGCCAACCACCCCGATCGTCCTGATGTCCATGCCCAGCCCTCCCCTTGCAGAAACGGCAGGTTAGAAACGCGCCCGGAGCGTGTCAAGCAAGCGCCGCGCCCAGCCGCACCGCTCTGTCGGTCCGGGTCTTTCGAGCCCGCCAGAACACAAGAACGGCCGGCGCGAGGCCGGCCGGACTGTGAACCTCACAACTGGGACTACTCGCCGTCGTCGCCGATCGCCTCGACCGGGCACGACGCCTTGGCTTCCTCGCACTGGGCCGCTTCTTCGCCGTTCTCGGGCTGCTTGACCACGAACGAGTGGCCCTCGTCCTCGTTGGCCTGGAAGTTGTTGGGAGCGGTCGTGCGGCACACATCGCAATCGATGCAGCTGGAATCCACGTACCACTTGCCCGCCGCGTTGTCGGGAAGCCGATCGTCCTTGTTAGCCAT
>NCBR01000035.1 GCA_002279285.1 Acidobacteria bacterium 37-71-11 | reverse complement strand
GCTCCGACCGAGGGTCTCTCCGAGGGAGGAGAACAGCGAGGGGCCCCGCCGCGGGACGCCCTGCTCGGTCGCACGCGCAGGCGGGTCGGAGGGCGGCGCCCGATGCGCCGCCCGAGCGACATCGGCCGCAGCCCGCGGGGCAAAACAAAACAGGCCTCACGCAGTGAAGAGAGAGCCCAACAGCGGAGGCGAGCAAGGCCCAAACGCCGCTTCACCCGAGGGGCAAGCAAGAAACCACGCAGTGGAAGAAACGCCAATGAGCCCGAGCAATACCGCTCCCGCCCGCGGGCAAATGAAAGGCCGCCCGGAGGCGGCCTTTCTAAACTGCGGTGAGGCGACCGCTAGAAGTTGATCTTCACGGCCAGCTGGAGCTGGCGAGGACTGACTTCGTTCGAGTAACCCTGAACCAGGCCGAACGTGTCCAGCGCCTTGCCGTTGACGTAGTTGGTGTACTTCGTGATGGTGTACTTGCCGGTCACTGCCGAGTAGGTGATCTTGAAGCTGTCCGTGTTGACACCGGTGACGACGCGCATGCTCCGGTTCAGGACGTTGAACACCTCGCCGATCAGCTGCACGTTGATCCCGTTGTGGAGGTTGAAGGTCTTGGTGAGGCGGAGGTCGCCGTCATAGATGCTGGGCTGGCGGTAGGAGTTGCGTTGCTGAAGACGCGCGTTCTGCCCGGCGAGGAACGCGGAGAACTGCGGCAACGTCATGCCGTTGGCCTGCGTCAGATCGATGATCGCACCGTTCCCGTCCACGAAGACCGGGGTGTAGTTCGCCGCCTGGGTCGTATTGGGCTGTCCAGTCAGGCTGTAAACGTTGGGGCTGCACCCGGGGTAGCAGTTGAAGGAGATCCCGTTGGTGTAGGGGAAACCGCTGTGCCAGAAGCCGACGAGCGACACCTCGAACCCCCACGGCAGCTGGTAGATGACGTCGCCGACAATGCGGTGCTTGATGTCGTTATCGCTCGGGCCCTCGCTCAGCCTGGGGTTGTTCGGGTCGATGAGGAAGGTGCTCGACGTGGACCGCGAGTTGGTGTCCTGGTCGATCGATTGGGCATGCGTGTAGCTCAAGTCCCAGGAAAGCTTCGAATCACTGGTCGCGAGCTTGTGGAACTCGATCGTCTGTGCGCGGTACCACGCCTTCTCGCCGCTGGTGACCTCGAGGTGGGCGCCCAGGTCGGGGTAGGGACGGTTGGGGTTGCTGGCGCTCTGGTAGTCGTAGACCGGCATGTTGCCGAGGCTGTAGCCGGTGGGCACGAGGTTGGTGTTCTTCATACCTTGAATGTGATCCAGCTTCGAGTACACGGCGCTGACGCCGACGCTGAAGCGGTCGCCGACCCTCTGTTCGTACTGCAGGCTCGTGCGCGTCGCGTTCTGCGCCTGGTAGTCCGGGCCGATCGTATTGAAGGCGATCGACGTGGGATGCGACAGGAGATCAGCCGGCGACAAGATAGCGGGGAATTGCGGGCAGGGGTTTGACGGCGTCGTCGTACAGGTGAGGTTGGCGGTCACCAGCGCGCCGCTGATGCCCTGGATGGGGTTCGCCATCAGGATGTCCGGCATGTACTCGAAGAACTTGCCGGTGCCGCCGCGCAGCACCGCGCGGCCGTCGCCCATCACATCCCAGGCGAAGCTGAGGCGGGGCGCGATGTTGTTCTTGTCGTCCTTGATCTGCGACAGGAACTGGGGGTACTGCGGAAATGCATTCTTCGATGGCCGCGGGGTTTTCTCGTAGTCGTAGCGCACGCCGACGTCGACGGTCAGGCGCGAGCTGACGCGGAAGCTGTCGTTGAGATACCCGCTCCAGAGGTCGGTGTTCCATGAGACGTCGCCGTTGTTGGGGCCGTACGCCTGTGTGAAGGAACTCGGCGTGTTGTTGACGAAATTGAGCAGGCTGCCGAAATAGAAGGAGCCCATTGCGTACCGCGGGAACACGTCGTACAGGTGCCGGTGCAGGAGCTCGACGCCCGCTTTGAAGGAGTGGCTCTTCCACTGGTACTGGACGGTTTCCTTGAGCTGGGTCTTCTTCTCATCGGCGTTGCTCGGGGTAAAGTCGTTGAAGCCGAAGTACTGCGTCGTACCGAAATTGATTCTGAACTCGGTGCCCCCGTACCGGGTGGTGGTCGGGTTTTGGTCGCGGCCGACCTGTGCGATGAACTGGTTGAACAGGTTGTCCGTCAGCACCGCGTCGTCTTCGAGGACGATCTGGTAGGACTTGTCGGTCCGGTTGGTCTGGTTGAGGCCGAACCCCGTGCCGTCGGCGTTGGTGGTGTCGTACCGGGTGATGTTGTCGCGCAGCGACCAGTGGTTGTTCGAACCGAGGTTGCCGTCGAACTTCACCAGGTAGGTCTTGAGGGTGTTGTCGATCGAGTAGTTCAGGCCCGCCTCGTAGGGCGCCCCCACAACACTCTGGATCTTCGACAGCGCCGTTTGCTGCTGCGCGGGCGTGAGGTTGAGGAACTGCGAGTACGTGCGCATGTCGTTGCCGACGACGACCGGCTGGTTCTGCGTCATCGAGTCATAGCCGACGAAGAAAAAGACCTTGTCCTTCACGATCGGCCCGCCGAGGACGAACCCCGGCTGGGTGACGTCCTTTGCGAGGAAGCTGTCGGAGACGCGGAGCGGGTACGTCGTTCCGCCGATGTTGGTGTTGAATACGAGCGGGCGGGTTGCCGCCCACGACGCCTTCCGGTCGAAGAAGAACGCCGAACCGTGAAATTCGTTGGTGCCGCTCTTGGTGATCGCGTTCACCACGGCGCCCACCCCGCGGCCGTACTCCGGGTCGTACTGCGTGCGGATGACCTGAAACTCCTTGATCGCCGCCTGGGAGAAGGTGAACGGCGCCCGGTTGCCGCCGTTCTGATAGCCGTAGAAGTCGTTGTTCGAGCTGGCGCCGTCGATGTTGTAGTCGGTGGACAGCGGGCGCGCGCCGTTGGCGGTGATCGCGCCGTCGTACGAGGCGCTGGTGACGCCCGGCGTCAGCAAGGCGAGGCTGCGGAAGTCGCGACCGAGGATCGGGAGGGTGTCGATCTGCCTGCTGGTGATCGACTGGGTCAACCCGGTCTGCTGCGTGTCGATGAGCGGCGCAGCGGCGGTGATGGTCATCGTCTCGGACACCTTCGGCGCAAGCTTCAGGTCGGCTCTCGTCGTGTTGCCGAGGAGCACCGTCGTCCTCGGCACATTGGACCTGCCCAGCCCCGGCAGTTCCGCTACCACCTTGTAGTTGCCGGGCGGCAGCAGGTTGAGATCGTACTCGCCACCCTTGCCGGTGAACGTCGTGCGAGTCAGGCCGGTGTCGAGATTGGTTACGGTGACGGTGACGCCGGGGAGGCCGGCGCCGAGGTCGTCACGCACCGTTCCGGCGATCGAGCCGGTCGTGTAGTTGACGGACTGAGCCAGCGCCACACCGGCCAATCCGACAGTCAGGACGGCGGCGAACAGCACCGCCGCCCACCTCCGAAGCTCCAACCTTCTCATGTGCATTCTGACCCTCCTCCAAGTTGTCACCGCGGAGTCTACAAAGAGACCCGGCGAGTTACAAGCCCTTCGAATGGAGACATTCTCTCAACTCCGTGAAGGCTGCGCGAAGATCTTATGCGTGTGGAGGATGATCACATGGTCGAGTCGCGCCGGGGCTGCGGCGGGCACGCCGGGACGGCCCCCGCTGCGGCCACCGCCGCCCGCGCTGGGCTGCGCGCCGCACACCCGTTTGCGCGTCAGGCGCGCCGCTTATACTCCCGATCCATGGATCCGTCGGTCGCCGTGGCGCTCGTGGTCTACGCGGTGGCGCTGCTGGCGATCGGTCGGGTCAGCCGCGCGACCGGGCGGCTCGAGTACCTCCTCGCCGGGCGTCGCCTCACGACGCTGCCGTTCGTGGCGACGCTGGTGGCGACCTGGTACGGCGGGGTGCTCGGCGTCGGCGAGTACTCGTACCGCTACGGCATCTCCAACTGGCTTGCGATGGGCGTGCCGTACTACCTGGCGGCGCTGCTGTTCGCGTTCGGCCTCGCCCGGCGCGCCCGCTCGAGCGCGGCGCTCTCGATCCCGGACCAACTCACCGCCGCCTACGGCCCCGTCGCCGGGCGCGTCGGGGCGCTGCTCGTGCTGTTGCTGGCGATCCCGGCGGCGTACGTGCTCATGCTCGGCGAGCTGCTCGGGATCTACCTCGGGATGCCGCTCGTCTGGGCGGTCATCGCCGGCACCGCGTTCACGATCATCTACGTCGCGTCGGGCGGCTTCCGCTCCGTGGTGAGCACCAACGTGCTTCAGTTCGTGCTCATGTACCTCGCCTTCATCATCGTCCTGCCGGTGGCGCTGCACGCCGCCGGCGGTTTTTCCGGCGTATGGGCCTCCCTCCCCGCAGCCAACCGCACCTGGGATGGCGGACTCGGAGCGCAGGCGGTGCTGGTCTGGTACTTCATCGCAATGCAGACGCTGGTGGAGCCGACGTTCTACCAGCGATGCTACGCCGCCGAGACCCCGGCCGTCGCCCGCCGCGGCGTGCTGATCTCGGTCGGATTCTGGGTGCTGTTCGACTTCCTGACCACGTTTTCCGGCCTCGCCGCGCGAGCGCTGATGCCGCACCTCGCGGACCCCGTGCTTGCCTACCCCGAGCTGGGACGGCTGGTCCTCCCGCCGCTCGCCAACGCCCTGTTCGCCGTCGGGCTGTTCGCGACGGTGATGTCCACGGTCCACTCCTACCTGTTCCTGGCGGCGGCGACGATCGGCCACGACGTCGCGCCGGAACTCGCCGCCCGCGTGGACGAGCGGCGCTGGACGATGGCGGGCCTGGTCCTCGCCGGCGGCGGAGCCGTCGCACTCGCTCTGGCGCTGCGCAGCGTGATCGCGATCTGGCACGACGTCGGCAGCATCGTGACCTCCGCGCTGCTCCTCCCGCTCGTGCTTTCCCATGTCAGGGAGCGCGCCCGGTTCCGCCGGCGCTGGGCGGCGGCGGCGATCGGCGTGACGGCCGTCGTGGCGACGGGGTGGATCCTCGCCCGCTCGGGGGGGCGCTACCCGCTCGGGATCGAGCCGATCTTCCCGGCGCTCGCCGTGTCGGCCGGGATCTGGCTCGCCGACCACGCGACGCGCCGGACGGGCTGACCCAAGGCGACGCCGGCCGCCTTCATCGCGCCTGCAGCTCCGTGAGCTTCGTCCGAACCGCGTCCGCGTGCCCGGCGGCCTTGACGTTCGCCCAGAGGAACGCCACCCTCCCCTGCGGGTCGACGAGCACGGTGGAACGGATCACCCCCATCGAGGTGCGTCCGTACATGCTCTTCTCCCCCCAGGCGCCGTACGCCCGCATCACGGCGTGATCGGGATCGGAGAGCAGCCGCACCTCGAGACCGTGCTTGGCGATGAACTTCCGGTGGCTTTCCGGGGAGTCGGCGCTGCACCCGAGCACGACCGCGTCGAGCCCCGCAAACGCCGCGATCCCGGCGGTGAACTCGCACGCCTCGGTGGTGCACCCCGGGGTGTCGTCCTTGGGGTAGAAGTACAGCACCACCCACGTCCCGGCGAAGCCCGACAGCGACACCGCCCGGTCGTCCTGGTCCGGCAACGTGAAACTGGGCGCCTTCGCACCGACCTCGAGCACGCTCTTCGCCATGGTCGCACCCTCCCGCGTGTTGGCAACACGCCGCCGACGCCCGCACTTCCCGTGGCGGCACAGTTGGACGGCTGCCGGCGCGCGGGCGCTACTCGACGACCCGGACGCGGTCCACGAAGTACCGCGTCTCCGCGAAGGCGCTCGTGGGCACGCCGCGATGCTCGGTGTAGTGCAGCGCCACGCGCTTGCCGAGCGACGCGATGATCTCCTGGGCGACCTTGGGGTCCCGCACGCTGAAATCCCAGATCGTGGGGGTGACCCCCGGCACGATCGACATCGCGAGTTCGCCCTCCCAGGTCTTGAACACCCACCCCTTGCGGGAGAACTTCTGCACGATCCCCGCCCGGTCGCCCTCGGAGTAGCTCCAGTGCAGGGTGAACGCGACGTAGCCGGCCGCCAGCAGCGCCAGCACCGCCAGGAGGATCACCAAGAATGCCGCAACCCCGCCGCGCGAGGATTTGCGGCCGCAACCCGATACCGGAACCGGCTCTCGCATGTTGAGGTGATTCTACCCCCTCCGCCGCCGCGGACGTGTGCCGACGCTCTCAAGCGTTCCTCGACGGGCTCGCGAAGGCGATGGCGGAGGAAGAAGACTCGACCTCGAAGTGCCGACGGCCCGCGCCGATGCCTGCGCCCGCGCGGACACTCAGCGCGAACCGGGGCCCCGACCCCCCGGGACGGCCGGGACCGGGAACGCCTTGACGACGCTCGATCCGCCTTCCGACGGCGTGATCCGCGCCGCGCCGCGCTTCTCCACCTCGTCGATGCGGATCACCGCGTGGAGCGGGATGAACACCCGCTTGACGCCGGCGAACTCGGTCTTGAGCCGCTCCTCGGACGAGTCGACGATGAGCTGTGAGCGCTCGCCGAAGAGGAGCTGCTCGACCTCGATGAAGCCGAACATCTCGCCTTGCGAGACGGAGGCCGCGTAGATCTCGAACACCTCTCCCTGGTTGGTGAAGATCACCTTGAAGGTCCGGGATTCGGTCTTGTGTTTCGTCATCGTCATGCGACCCATTTCGACGATATCACACGAGCGCCGCCGCCCCCGCGGCGCGTACGGCGCGAACGCCTTGCCCTCACGGCCTCCACGCCAGCGTAAGCCACCCCTCGGTGCGGTCCGCAAACGGCGCGTCGAGGATCCGCGCCACGCCGAGGGTGAGATGGAACCCTGGCAGCTTCACCAGCGGGAGAGGTCCGCTGGCGACGTCCCACTCGAGGCCTGCGAGACGCAGCCAATCGCCCCGCGCCGCGCCCTGGTCCCACACGCGGTGGCGCTCGAAGAACAGCGGCACGCCGCCGAGCAGGAGCGTCGCCCGCTCGCCTTCGTGCTCGTCCCCGATCCGCGCGCCGGCGGGCAACGCGGGCACCACGATGCGCCCCGAAAGCTCGCTCGCCGGCAGCAGCGAGCTGTCCACCCCGCCGAGTTGGAGACGGTCGAGGCTGCTCGTCGCGTCGCGCGCGGTCTGGCGCTGGTAGGCCAACAACACGCCGCTCCCCTCCCGGACGGCCCCGACCTCGAACGACCCGCCGTACCGCCGCCACGCGTCGTCTCCGGTGCGGCCCGCGTCGAAGCGCGCTTCCAGGCGGTGCGGGAACCGCCAACAACCGCGGGAGGGGGTGTCGTCCACCCGCACCGCCACAAAACCGGCGCGCCGGTCCAGCGCCGCGGCGTGCACCGGTTCGAGCCTCGCCAGGAGGCCGCCGGCGCCGACCCGTACGCCACCCGTGTCCCATCGCCGTTTCCACGAGGCCGCGAGCTCGACGCCGCGGCGGTCGAGGTCGAGGCTCTCGCCGAGGCCCGGCACCCGCAGCGGCTGTTGCGAGAGGCGCTCCCGCATCTGGAAGAGCTGCGCCGAGACCGTCACGGGCCACCCCCGCCACGCCACCGCCAGAGTCCCGCCCCGCGGTCCGGCCGCATCCCCCACGCCGGCGATCGCCAGGACGTCGAGGCGCCCCACCACGTCTCCCACCCGCGCACCCAGCTCCAACCCCCGAGACGAGGGCGCCACATTGCCCCCGGCGAGCACCGCGAACTCCTGCCGGCCGATTCCGTACGGGCGCCCCGGCCCCACCTTCGTCTCGGCGAGCGGCGCCGGCGCCGCAGGCGGCGCCGGCGCCACGGCCGGGGCCAGCTCGCTCAGCACCGGGCTCGGTCCGAGCGCCGGCTTGCCGTTCAGCTCGAGGCGGCGCAGGTCGAGACCGTCGGCCTGGAGCGAAAGGAAGAAGATCGCGGTCCCGTCCGGCGTCGGCGCGGGCGCGAGCGCCGCCCCGATCGTCCGGGTCAACGGGCGCGCCGCCCCGCCGGCGGCGGGGAACGCCATCAGGTCGATGAATCCGTCCCGGCCGACCGACGCGAAGACCGTGTTCCCGTCCGCGCTCCACGCCGGGTACGCAACCGTCGCGCCGGCCGGCGCCCCAAGCTCCCTCTCGCGACCGCCGGCGAGCTCCCGGACTGTCAACACCCACGTCCCGCCCCGGTGGCGCACGAACGCGACCCGGGTGCCGTCGGGGCTCACCCGCGGCTGGGCGACCACCTCCGCGATCGAAGGCGGCGTGATCTCGGCGACCGTTCCCGTCGCAAGCTCGACCCGTACGAGTTGGGAGAACCCGTTGCGGTCGCGCACGGCGATCGCCCAGCGGCCGTCCGGCGACGGGTCCGCCTCGCGCACGTCGGCGAAGCGCGTGAGACGCCGCACGTCCCCGGTTTCGGGGTCCCAGCGGAAGAGGTCCGGGTGCAGGAACCCCTCGCCGTCCGTCTCGAAGCGCACGTACAGGATCGCCCGGCCGCCTGGCAGCCACCGCGGCGTGAACGGCTCCTCCCCGTCCCGCGTCACGAGTTGGTGCAGCGGCTTGCGGGGCAGCGGCGCTGCTCGGACGGGCGCGACGTCCTCCGGGTCGCGCCGGAGCTGCCTGGCGACCCGCTCGTCCCAACTCTTCAGCCCCGCCTCGTCGGGACCGGTGGACCACACGGCGAGGCGCGACGGCGCTTCGCGGGCACGCAGGACGATCGCGAGCCGCGCGCCGTCGGGCGACAGCGCGGGCTCGCCGGTCGTCCACTTCAGGTCCTGCCAGAGCGTTCCTTCGCGCGCCGCCGGCGCGATGCGCCGCTCGGCTTCCATCGCCCGCCAGGTCAGCTCCGCCGCGAAGCGGTCGTACAACCTGGCGGGCGGCTCACCGAACACGCCGGCGAACGCCTCGCCGAAGCTGCGGTCGGTGCGGGCGGTCATCCGCGCCCACAGATGCCTGAGGCTGTCGGGGCCGGTGCGCTCGACCAGCCACTCCAGATACGCGGAGCCGGCGAGGTACGCCATCGACATCCCCATCCAGCTCTCCGAGTCGCTCGCGAGCTGGGCGTACGTCGGCAGGGTGCCGGCGCGGGCGCGCTGGCGCAGGATCGCCGCCCGCAGGTCGCCGTTCGGACGGCCGGAGCCCGTGAGCTTCCCTTCCACCAGCGTCGCGTACCCCTCGTGGACCCAGCGCGGGGCTTTCATGGTAATCGGCCCCACCGGGAGCAGGGCCTCCACCAGGCGCTGGAGCGGGCTGCGGGAGGGGCGCAACAGGTGTTCGAGGTGCGTGTCCTCGTGCAGCGCGAGCAGCTCGATCCAGTCGTTGTAGGTCCCGATCGCCGAGGCCGGCCCCGGCGGGCTCGTCCACAGCACCATTCGCGGCGCGCCCAGGAGCGGCAGCGCCATCCCGTTCGCCTGCGCCACCGGGTCGGAGACGATGACGTCGACCGTCCCGGGCGCGGCGTACCCGACCTGGGCGATCACGCGGGCCCGGATCGCCTCGAGTTTCGACGCCGCGTCGAGCGCCCAGGCCTCCTCGGGCGCGGTGTAGTGCACGCGGAAGTGCGGGGTCGTCACCGTCCGCCACTCGGCGCTCGGACCCTGCGCCAGCGCCGGCGCGGCGGCGAGGCACACCAGGACGATCAGGAGTCTGTCGAGCATGGAGGAAAAGTAGCACGCCCGCACAGACCTGCGTGCCCACAAGGGGTGCGAAGGGTTTAGCGTGGGCTCGGCTTTGCGCTCTCGACCGCGAATACGGGGTCCACGTCCACCGGCACGTCGGCGAACGACGCCAGCAGCTTGGCCATCGGCAGCGGGACCGTCCCGTACCGCCGCACCAGATCCTGGGCGCCCGCGTACGAGCCCTGCGCCTCGATCATCAGCAGGTCGTGGGCCAGCGCCTTGATCCCCCCTGCGAACTTGGCCAGCACCGGCCTGAAGCGTCCTTCGGGGGTGACCTCGATCGCCCCCTTGTCGAGGAGGTAGCTGGCCTGGATCACGGCGCCGAGGCCGTGCGCCTCGGTGGCGCCGAAGCGGGCGGCGCGGAACAGGCCGGCGACGTAGGTCCACGGCAGCGTCTCCACGACCGACACCGGCACCACCCCCTTGTTGGCGAGGACCGCGAGGTTGTAGACGCCGAGCACGTCGGCCTTCGCCTCCTCGACCGCCGGGTAGAGCTCCTTGAGCTCGAGGCGCACCTCGGTGTCGCGCCCGCGCACCTTGATCCGCCCCGGTCCGAGGCCGTGCGACAGCTCATGGAAGAGGACGTGGTGGAAGTATGAGTCGAAATCGAGGCGCGTCCCCTCGTCGGGGGCCAGAACGCGCGCCGCGACCGGCCGCAGGATGGCGTCGTACTTGGCGCGCATCATGTTCTTGAGCAGCACCTTCTTCGAGCCCTTGGCCTCGCGCACCCGCTCGTCGTTGGGGAGGTTGAACGCCAGCGTCTGGACCCCTCGGCGCGCGTCGCCGCCGGTGATCAATTCGTCCGCGACCCGGATCGGGGAGTCGCTGCCCCGCGTCGTGTTCTTGAACTCGTCCGGGATCGGCAGCCGGCTCTCCAGGAACGGCAGCTCCTTCTTGTACTTGGCGAGCTGCTCCGAATCCTTGGGTTGCTCGACGCAGATAAACGCCTCGAACGCGGCCTTGTAGCCGAACAGGCCGTCCTCGTACGTCTCGTACGGTCCGATCACGACCTCGAGCGGCGAGTCGAGGTCCATCCAGGCGAGGTCCGAAGGGTAGTAGTCGTCGGAGAGGAACGCATCCGCCCGCAGGGAGAGGAACCTCTTGAGGCTCGCGTTCGGCGTGGCGGCAGCCGCGGCCCGCAGTTCGGCGGCCGCGCGCTCGAGGAGGTCGCGGTACTCCTGCGAGTACGGCACCGCGATCAACCCCGCCCCCTGGCGCCGGATCACCGTCACCGGCGAGGTGAACGCGGCGCGGTCGCCGGGGTGTGCGGCGATCCACGTTTCGAACTCCACCTTGCTCATGTCCTCCGGATAGAAACCCGCTCCGGGCGGGTGCGGGGCGCCGCCGAGGAACGGCTCGAACCCCTTGAGGCGGTCCCACGGGCCCATCATGATCCGAAAGTAGTCCTTCGCCGCCTCGGCGTTCGGACCGACAAGCGCCGCAACGCGCGGAGCGAACGCCGGGTACCCCTGCCACGCCTGACGCTGGAAGATCTCGTCGATGAAACCGGCGGCGCGCACGAGGTGCCCGACCGCCGCCACGTCGCCGGCCGCGAGCCCCGCCGTGCCGGCGTCAAGCGTCTGCCGGACGAACTGCGCCCGCCGAGCCTGGATGTCGGGTGCGACCTGGAGCGGCCCGGCCGCGCTCCCGGCCGACGGGCCCGCGCCGCACGCCACCGCCGCGAGCAGTGCGGCGCACCTCGCGAAGCACAGCCGAACGCGTGCCTCCATGTTGCACCTCCGGCGGGATGAAAGCGTAGACGAGTTTTGCCTCGCCGTCGACCGCTCGACGACTGCCCTCCTCACGGTCCTTGCCGGGCGCCGCATCGAGACCTACCATGCCTACAAGGGATCAAGACGGCGACGGCGGACCACCCGGGGTGAAATGCACCCGGGGGCCGCCAGGTTGGACTGTTCGTGATCGGACGAAAGGATACGCGGTGAGTCTTTTCGGGAGGCTCGAAGAGCTTGCCGTACCGGAGATCCTCCACGTGGTCTCGTGGGGGGAGAAGACCGGGAGCCTCACCCTCACCCGCGGCCGCGCCGAAGGGGTCGTGGTATTCCGCAGGGGGAGGATCGTCCACGCCGCCTCGAATTCGCCCCGCGAGGCCCTCGGCACCATCCTGGTGTGCCGCAAGTTCGTGACCGAGGAGACCCTGATGCGCGCGGTCGAGGAGCAGCAGCGGTCCGCCAGCGGCCGCTGCCTCGGCGCGGTCCTCATCGCCATGGGAGCGCTGTCGGCGAAGACGCTGGAAACCGCCGTGCGCCAGCAGATCGAACAGGTCATGGCCGAGTTCTTCCTGTGGGAGTCAGGGCATTTCCGGTTCGAGCCGGTCGAGCTCCCGGAGCGCTCCGCTCTCGACCTCGAGAGCAGCGACATCCTGGTCGAGCGCGGCTTCAACACCGAGCAGGTCGTGCTCGAGGTCGTCAAGCGGGTGGACGACGCCCGCCGCCGCGAGGAAGACCACGCCGCCGCCAGCCGCCGCAGCGTGCCGCGCCCGAGCGGCGACGCGCGGCCGCAGCCGCTCCCGCGCCCGACGCCGCGCCCCGGCGCCGGCGACCTCGAGACGATCCTGGCCGGACTCCAGTCGCCCGCGCTGCGGGGGGAGGCCGTCCTCACCATCCTGCGACACGCCCGTGGCCTCGTACGGCGCGGCGTGGTGTTCGCCCCGACCCACCGTGGCCTCGCGGGCATCGGCCAGTTCGGCGTCGAGATCGCCGGAACCTCGGCCGACGAGCGGGTCTGCGAGCTCCTGATCCCGCTCGACCAGCCCTCCGTGCTCGCCGACGTGACGGCGAAGAGGGGAAGCTACCGTGGGATGCTGCCCCTTTCCTTCTGGGACGACTTCCTCGTGGCGCAGCTCGGCGGCGGGAGGCCGCGGGAGATCGTCGTGGTTCCCGCCGTCGCCGGCGCCGACGTGGTGGCGGTCCTGTACGGCGACAACCTTCCCGGCGACCGCCCGATCGGCCCCCTCGCCAGCCTCGAGGCGGCGGTCGCCGAGGCCTGCGCCCGCTACGTCGTGCCGCGCCGGGCCCCCGGCCCCCGGGCGCCGCTGCGGACCGTGTCGTCCTGAGCCGGTCCCTCAACCCCGGCGAGGCTCCGCCCGTACAAGAGGAGTAGGATCGCGCGCCGGCAGGGGGCGGGAGGCCCATGAACGAGACGCTCAGGAAACGGTTGCTCTGGCTCTGGAACGAGTGGATCAAGTCGCTGTTGATCGTGCTGGTCGTGGTCGGCGCGTTCCGCTCCGCCGTCGCCGATTGGAACGACGTCCCGACCGGGTCGATGAAACCGACGATCCTCGAGGGCGATCGGATCGTGGTCAACAAGCTGGCGTACGACCTCAAGGTGCCGTTCACGAGGTGGCGCCTGGCGCGTTGGGGGCAGCCCCAAAGAGGCGACATCGTCGTCCTCTTCTCACCGGCGGACGGGCAGCGGCTGGTCAAGCGGGTCATCGGGCTGCCCGGCGACGTCCTGTCGCTGCGCAACGACCGCCTCTTCATTAACGGGGCTCCGGTGGCCTATGAGCCGCTGACCGGCGTCCCGATCGGCGATTTCCAACGCGCGGCGCGGCCGCTGCGGCTGTTCGCCACCGAGGAACTCCCCAACCGCCCGCACCCGGTGATGATCACGCCGGAGGTCCCCGCCATGCGCTTCTTCGGACCGGTGAAGGTCCCCGCCGGTGATTACTTCCTCATGGGCGACAACCGCGACGAGAGCGGGGACTCGCGCGTGTTCGGCTTCGTGCCGGGCGACCGTATCGTGGGGAGAGCGACGGCCGTCGCCGCCTCCGTGAACCCCTCCGACCACTACCTCCCCCGCTGGCACCGCTTCCTGCGCGCCCTCCACTGACCCCGGCCCCGGCTGCTGCGGCTTGCGACACGCTCCAGACCCTGGAGGCCCTTTTCTCGTGCCGGACCGGCAGGTGGCGTTGATCTTCTTCGCTGCGTGAGGCTGTTTTGTTTTGCCCCGCGGGCTACGGCCGTTTCTTGCTTGCCGGTCCCGCGGGTGGCCGGATGCGGGCCCGGGCGCCCCCGCGCCCGAGCCCGCATGCTCCTGTGCCCGCGACCGGACAGGGCGAGCC
>NCBR01000385.1 GCA_002279285.1 Acidobacteria bacterium 37-71-11 | reverse complement strand
CATGAGCGTTAAGATAAGGATTGACTTGCTTATAGTGGCCTGCTATCCTTGTCACTATGGACAAGACATCTGTCATCGACGACCAGTGGCCTTATATCCGAACGCTATTGCCCGCGGACCTCGAGACCTCTGCCCGAGACTCGGGGGCGCTCATCAGAAAGCGAGGCGTGCTAAGCGCCGAGGCGCTTCTGCGAATGCTGCTCGCCTATGGCCTCACCGACCTGTCCTTAAAATCTGTCGCGGCGTGGGCCGGGGCCCTCGGCCTTTCGGAACTGTCCGCCCCTGGACTCTTCTACAGGGTCCGCGACGCGGAGATGTGGCTATCGGGCCTCCTGGCCGGGGTTCTTGCCGACGAGATCGCCCCGCCACTGAAGCGGGGGTTCCGGCTGCGGGCGGTGGACGCAACCGTCGTCTGCGGTCCCGGCGCAAAGGGGACCGAATGGCGTCTGCACACTTTGTCCGACCCCGCATCTGGGAGGCTTTGCGCCGTCCAGATGACCGATGCCCACGGGGCAGAAGGATATGGACTGCATCCGGCTCGGAAGGGCGATCTCGTCCTCGGGGACCGGGGGTACGCCTATTCTGGGAGCATCGCGGCGGCCAGGCGAAACGGCGCGGAGGTGATCGTGCGGATCAACCCGCAGACCATCCGCCTTTGCACCTCCAATCGAACGCTACTGCGGCTCGGGGACCATGGGGACCTCGTCCCGAAGACCGGGGTCATCGGGTGGTCCCTGATGATGCCTGTTTTCCCACCGAAACGCGGCACCAAGTCCAGGGCATCGTGGCCGCTGGCCAGTGCGACAGAATGGATTCCCGTGAGGGTGGTCGCATCCCGGACGCGAGAGGGCCGGATCATCTGGGTTCTCACCACGGAGAGAAGCGGCGAGGTTTCCGATGCCGAGGCGATGGATCTGTACCGCCTCCGCTGGCAAGTGGAGCTGGTGTTCAAACGCCTGAAGTCCCTCCTCTGGTTGGACAGCCTCCCCTCGCGCCAAGGGCCCACCGCCAGGAGCTGGCTCCTGGCCAGGCTTCTGGCGGGGGCTTTGGCACAACGACTATTGAAGCCGAACGGCGCCCTTTCCCCCTGGGGCTATGTTCTCCGCTGAGTCCGACCCGTCTCTCGCCAGCGCTTGGCGCAGGTTTCAGATGGCGCTGTGGGCACTCCGTACCGCTGTTCTCGGGCCGGGCGCTTGGCTATGTTCGCCCTCGATAACGAACCGAGAGCGCGCAGGCTTGCGCTGGTTCCTAGTCGATTCCAAGGCCGGTGACGGCGGTTCTCTTATCTTAACGCCTATGGGGATCAGGGGGCGGGAAATGATAAGAAGTTACAGGGACCTTCAAGCATGGCAGAAAGCCATGGACTTCGCGGTCGAAGCCTACCAGTTGGCCAAGAAACTGCCAACCGAGGAGAGGTACGGCCTGGCGAGTCAGCTTCAGAGGGCGGCGAGTTCGGTTCCGGCCAATATCGCGGAGGGCCACGGCAGGATTCATCGTGCCGATTACGTGAGGTTCCTGTCAGTGGCACGCGGCTCTCTCATGGAGACAGAGACCCATCTGGAACTAGCTGTCCGGCTAGGGTTTCTTCGCCAGGAGGAAACGGAGAAAGCGGCGGCTCTGTCCAGGGAAGCGGGACGAATCCTCAATGGGCTGATCTCAGCTCTAAGAAAGCCTCCGGGCGGCCCCTGACCGATCGGGGACCGGGGACCAGGGGCCAGGGACCAGGGGGGCGGAATGCTTCTTCTTCTCCCCGGTCCCTGAGCCCTGACCCCCGAACCCTTCAGTTACGCATCCTCGACCCCGCCTGCGGCTCCGGCTCGTTCCTCCTCGGAGCCTACCAATACCTCCTGACCTGGTACCGGGATCGCTATATTGAGGAGGGCGCGCAGAAGTGGGCCAAGCGAAAGGAGCCCCGCCTGTACCAAGCGACCGGCGGCGAATGGAAGCTCACCACCTCCGAGCGCAAGCGCATCCTTTTGAACCACATCTATGGCGTGGACATTGACGCCCAGGCCGTCGAAGTCACCAAGCTCTCACTCTTGCTGAAGGTGCTCGAAGGCGAGACG
>NCBR01000384.1 GCA_002279285.1 Acidobacteria bacterium 37-71-11 | reverse complement strand
ACGATCCACGATCCACGATCCACGATCCACGATCCACGATCCACGATCCACGATCCACGATCCACGACCCACGACCCACGACCCACGATCCCCCGCAAGGGGGAGGGCCGGGTGAGCTGGGAGCTGGTCGAGGAGCACGCGGCCGGCCTCGTCGCACTCACCGGCGGGGCGAGCGGGCCGCTGCTGCGGGCGCTGGAGCAGGGCGGCGAGGAGGCGGCCGGCGAGGTGCTGCGCCGCCTCGCCGGGATCTTCGGCTGCGAGCGCGTGGCGGTGGAGGTGCAGCGCCACCAGCGCCGCGGCGAGGAGGCGCGCAACGCCGCCCTCGCGCGCCTGGCGCGCGCCGCCGGCGTGCGCGTGGTGGCGACGCAGGACGCGCTCGTCGCGAAGGCCGAGGACGGCCCGCTCGCCGACGTGCTCGCCTGCATCCGCGAGCACCGCACCCTCGACGCCGCGGGGCGGCTGCTCGAGCCCAACCGCGCTCGCCGGCTGCGCTCGCCGGCTGAGATGGCGCGCCTGTTCACCGACCTGCCCGAAGCCGTCACGAACACCGCGCTCGTCGCCGAGGCGTGCCCGTTCCGGCTGCACCAGCTCCCGTACCGCTTCCCGTCGGCGCGTCTGGAGACCGGGCGCGACGAGGCCGAGGAGCTCTCGGCGCGCGTCGCGGCGGGCGCCCGCGAGCGCTACCGCGAGGTCAGCCCCAAGGTGCGCGCGCAGCTCGACCGCGAGCTGGCGCTGATCGCGAAGCTCGGCCTTTCCGGCTACTTCCTCGTGGTCCACGACATCGTGCGCTTCTGCCGCGCCCGCGGCATCCTCGCCCAGGGGCGCGGCTCGGCGGCCAACTCGGCGGTGTGCTACGCGCTCGCGATCACCGCGGTGGACCCGGTCGCGATGGAGCTGCTGTTCGAGCGCTTCCTCTCCGAAGAGCGCGGCGAGTGGCCGGACATCGACATCGACCTCCCCTCCGGCGACCTGCGCGAGGAGGTGATCCAGCACGTCTACCGGACGTACGGCGCGCGCGGCGCCGCGATGACCGCCAACGTGATCAGCTACAAGCGGCGCAGCGCGATCCGCGAGGTCGGCAAGGTGCTCGGGTTCTCCGCGGAGCACCTCGGGCGCCTGGCGGCGCTGTCGGGGAGCTGGGAGTTCGCCGCGCACGTGCGCGAGGAGCTGCCCGAGCACCTCAAGGTCGCGGGCCTCGCCCCCGAGGAGCGCCGCTCGCGCCTGCGAGCTGGTGGCGCGCATCATGCACCTGCCGCGCCACCTCGGGCAGCACTCCGGCGGCATGGTGCTGGCGGCCGGCCGCCTCGACGACGTCGTGCCGCTGGAGCCCGCCGCGATGCCGGGGCGCGTCGTCATCCAGTGGGACAAGGACGACTGCGCCGACCTCGGCATCATCAAGGTGGACCTGCTCGGCCTCGGCATGCTGCAGGCGCTGCAGGACGCCGTGCCGCTCATCCGCGCGCACGAGGGGGTCGAGGTGGACTACGCCCACCTCCCCCCCGACGACCCGGAGGTCTACGACATGATGGCGCGGGCGGACACCGTCGGCGTCTTCCAGATCGAGAGCCGGGCGCAGATGGCGACGCTGCCGCGCATGCGCCCGTCGCGCTTCTACGATCTCGTCGTCGAGGTG
>NCBR01000034.1 GCA_002279285.1 Acidobacteria bacterium 37-71-11 | reverse complement strand
GCGGGGAGGTTCTTGCCGCCGAACCCTCCGGTGAGGGGGTTGGCGGCCAGGTCGGAGACGTGCAGCACGTACAGCGGGAAGAACATCACGAGGGAGGCCACGACCACCCCGATGATGTCGCCGATCTGCATCTTCCACGGCGTGCCGCCGAGGATGTGCCCGACCTTGAGGTCCTGGAGCATTTCGCCCGCCACGGCTGCGGAGACGCAGCCGATCGCCGCGACGCCGAGGACCGCCGCGACGCCCTGCGTCCCCTTGGCGCCAACGATGACCATCGTGAGCGCGGCGACCACGGTCGTCGCCAGCGTGAGGCCGGAGATCGGGTTGTTCGACGACCCGATCATGCCGACGAGGTTGCCGGAGACCGCGGCGAAGAAGAACCCGGTGATCAGCATGACGATGGCGGCCAGGATCGCGGGCCCGATCGCCTTGGTGAAGTAGGCGTAGAGGGCGATCATCAAGATGAAGATCAGGGCGATACCGAACAGCACCACCTTGAAGCTGAGGTCGCGCTCGGTGCGCTTGGTCGCAGCCGCGGCGGAGGCCGACTTGCGGACGTCCGCAACCCCGCGGCTGATGCCGAGGATGAGGTTCTTGCGCATCTTCCAGAGGGTGTAGCACGCGCCGACGAGCATCCCGCCCACGGCAATCGGCTTGACGACGAACTGGTAGAGGCGGGTCGTGAGGAGCGCCCAATCGGCCACGCCGTTGGTCGTGTACTGGCCGATCATGCTCGGGCCGAGGAAGTACACCAGCAGCGGCACGAACAAACCCCACGCCAGCAACCCGCCGGCGAAGTTGAGGGCGCCGAGCTCGGGGCCGATAATGTAGCCGACGCCGATGTACGCCGGCGTCGCCGCCGGAGCCGAGAGTGTCGTCACGCCGCCGACGGCGATTGTCTTGGCGTCCTTGTCGAGCCCGAGCCGCACCACGCTTTCGTTGACCTTCCCGACCGCGAGCGGGAAGTCGTTGGAGGAGCGGAAGATCCCCAGACCGTCAAGGAGCTTGATGAGCGCCCCGACCCCCATCGCCCGGAACAGCTGCAGCGCCGCCTCGGCGCCGCGCTGGCCGGCTTTGTGGATCTCAGAGGCCGCCACCGACTCGGGGAACGGCAGCCCCGGATCCTCGACCATCACCCGGCGCAGCACGGTCACGAACATGATGCCGAGCACGCCGCCCAGCATCATCAGAGCCGAGGCGGTCAAGTAATCCTTCAACAGGTGGCCGGATTCGAACTTCCAGATCTTCAAGATGACGAACGCGGGGATCGTGAAGATGGCGCCCGCCGCGACCGACTCGCCGATCGAGCCGACGGTCCGGGCGAAGTTCTCTTCCAGGAGCGAGCCCTTCATCAGGCGCAGCACCGCCATGCCGATCACCGCGGCCGGGTACGTGGCGGCGATCGTCATGCCGGCCTTGAGGCCGAGGTAGGCGTTGGCCGCCCCCAGGATCACGCACATGAAAAGGCCGAGGATGAGCGCCCGCACGGTGAACTCGCGCATGTTGGAGTCGGCGGGCACGTAGGGGGTGAAACGCTGGTCGCTCATTGCGTTCGTCCTCCGCAAAGTCGCCACGCATCGCCGTGGCCGGCGGATGCTGGGTGGCAGTTCGCGGCATTCTACACGGGGATGACGGAAAAGCCCGCACCGCAACACCCGGGCCTCACGCTCGGTTGAAAGAATCAAATGTGCACGGCCCAGTTGTGGTCCGGTTCGAACGCCAACAAATGACTACGATGCACTCAGATTATGAATTTGATAACTTGACAATATCTGGCTCATATTCTATCTTGTTCTGTACTCGGGCCGCTCCACGGGCCCGAGGCGAGGTGCGAAGATGACGTCCAACACCAACTTCACGATCAAGGCCGCGGAGGCCGTGCAGAACGCGCTCCAGATGGCGAGCGAGCGCGGCAACCCCGAAGCGACCCCGGCCCACCTGCTCGCGGCGCTCCTCGCCGAGGAGGACGGCCTCGCATCGCGCCTGCTCGACAAGGTCGGCGTCGCGGCCGAGCGGTTGCGCGACGACCTCGCCGCCGCCCTCGATCGCCTGCCGTCGGCGCGGGGCGGGGCCGAGGCGCAGTCCTCGCGCGACCTGCGCAAGCTGCTGGATTCGGCGGCGAAGCTCGCGCCGCAGTTCCAGGACGAGTACGTCTCGGTCGAGCACCTGCTGCTCGCGGCCGCGACCGTGCCGGGGACCGCGTCCGAGATCCTGGCTCGCCACGGCGTCGGCCGCGACGTGCTCCTGCGCGCGATTCAAGAGGTGCGCGGTTCCCACCGCGTCACCGACGCCAACCCCGAGGACAAGCTCGAGGCGCTGAAGAAGTACGGCCGCGACCTCACCGAGCTGGCGCGCGCCGGCAAGCTCGACCCGGTCATCGGCCGCGACGACGAGATCCGCCGCGTGATGCAGGTGCTCACCCGCCGCACCAAGAACAACCCCGTCCTGATCGGCGAGCCCGGCGTCGGCAAGACCGCGGTCGCCGAGGGGATGGCGCAGCGCGTCGCCTCCGGCGACGTGCCCGAGCTGCTCAAGAACCGGCGGATCGTGGCCCTCGACATGGGCGCCCTGATCGCGGGCACCAAGTACCGCGGCGAGTTCGAGGATCGCCTCAAGGCGGTGATCAAGGAGGTCGTCGACTCCGACGGCGAGGTCGTGCTGTTCATCGACGAGATCCACACCCTGGTCGGGGCGGGCGCCGCCGAGGGCGCGATCGACGCCGCCAACCTTCTCAAGCCCGCGCTCGCCCGCGGCGAACTGCGCTGCATCGGCGCGACCACCCTGTCCGAGTACCGCAAGTACATCGAGAAGGACGCCGCCCTGGAGCGCCGCTTCCAGCCGGTGCTGGTCGGCGAACCCTCGGTCGAGGAGACCATCGCGATCCTGCGCGGCCTTAAGGAGAAGTACGAGGTGCACCACGGCGTGCGCATCACCGACGGCGCGATCGTGGCCGCCGCCACGCTCTCGAACCGTTACATCACCGACCGCTTCCTGCCGGACAAGGCGATCGACCTCGTGGACGAGGCGGCGTCGAAGCTGCGCATCGAGATCGACTCGCTCCCCACCGAGATCGACGAGCTCGAGCGCGCGACCGTCCGGCTCGAGATCGAGAAGCGCGCCCTCGCCAGGGAGAAGGATGCGGCCTCGGCCGCGCGCCGAGCGGAGATCGACGGGGACCTCGCCGAGCGCAAGGAGCGCATCGCCGGGATGAAGGCGACCTGGCAGCGCGAGAAGGAACTCATCGCGCGCATCCGCAAGGCAAAGGAGGAGACCGAGGCCGCCAGGGAAGCCGCCGAACGCGCCGAGCGCGACGGCAACCTCGAGCGCGCCGCGCAGCTGCGCTACGGCGAGCTCGTCCGCCTCAACACGGAGCTCGAGGACGCCTCGAACGCGCTCAAGGCGCATCAGGCGGCGCACGGCACGCTGCTCGCCGAGGAAGTCACCGAGGAGGCGATCGCCGAGGTCGTGGGGCGCTGGACCGGGATCCCGGTCGCCAAGCTGCTCGAGGGCGAGAAGGCCAAGCTCCTGGAGATGGAGGAGCGCATCAAGGCCCGCGTCGTCGGCCAGGACGAGGCGGTCGCCGCGGTCGCCACCGCGGTGCGGCGCGCGCGCGCCGGCCTCAAGGACCCCAACCGCCCGGTCGGCTCGTTCCTCTTCCTCGGGCCGACGGGGGTGGGCAAGACCGAGCTCGCCCGCGCCCTCGCCGAGTTCCTCTTCGACGACGAGCACGCCATGGTCCGCCTCGACATGTCGGAGTACATGGAGAAGCACGCGGTGGCGCGCATGATCGGCGCCCCGCCCGGGTACGTCGGCCACGACGAGGGCGGCCAGCTCACCGAGGCGGTGCGGCGCCGCCCGTACGCGGTCGTCCTGCTCGACGAGGTCGAGAAGGCGCACCCGGACGTGTTCAACGTCCTGCTGCAGCTGCTTGACGACGGCCGCCTCACCGACGGCAAGGGGCGTACGGTCAGCTTCAGGAACACGGTCGTGATCATGACCTCGAACATCGCCTCGGACGTGATCGCCCAGCTCACCGAAGGGGACCGCTCCCGCATGCTCGAGCTGGTGCAACGCGAGCTGAAGGCGCACTTCCGGCCGGAGTTCCTCAACCGCGTGGACGAGGTGTTGGTGTTCCACCGCCTCGGCCGCGAGCACATGCGGGCGATCGTCGGCATCCAGCTCGCGCGCCTGAACCGGCTCCTGGCGGAGCGCAGGATCACGGTCGAGGCCTCCGAGGAGGCGCTCGACCTGCTCGCGCGCGAGGGGTACGACCCCGATTTCGGCGCGCGGCCGCTCAAGCGCGCGATCCAGCGCCTGGTGCAGGACCCGCTCGCGCGCATGGTCCTGGCCGGCGAGATCGCCGACGGCGACACGGTGCGCCTCGGCGTCGCGGACGGCGGTCTTTTGTTGACGCCGGAACGCGAGCGCGCTCCGGTCTAGAATGTCCCGGACGGTTGCGGGCGATCCGGCAGCACGCTCGCACTGCGACGCGAAAGGACACCGATGCCCACCGTGACATTCACCCTCAACGGGCGGGAGACCACCGTGCCCTACGAGGAAGGCATGCACGTCCTCGAGGTGTTGCGCGAGGAGTGCGGCGTCACCTCGCTGAAGGACGGCTGCGCCCCGCAAGGCGTGTGCGGGTGCTGCACCGTGCTCGTGGACGGGCGTCCGGCGCTGGCGTGCCTGAAGAAGCCGCCGGAGATCGCCGGCCGCTCGGTGGTGACGCTCGAAGGGATCCCGGAAGCCGAGCGCGCGGTGCTGGCGCGCGCCTTCGTCCAGGAGGGCGCGGTGCAGTGCGGCTACTGCACCCCGGGGATCATGGTGCGGGCATCGTCGCTGCTCGAGCGCGGCAAGAGCGGCGACCGCGACGCGGTGGCCAAGGCGCTTGCCGGCCACATCTGCCGCTGCACCGGCTACCAGCGCATCTTCGACGCGATCCGCAGCGCGGGCGAGGCGTGGGCGGCCGGCGGCGCGTTTGCGAGCGACAAGCCGCGACGGCACGAGTTCTTCGGCGAGGCGCGCGGCCTGAGGCGGACCTCGCCCGGTGAGGCCGGGCGCGGCGTCGGCGCGTCGGAGTTGCGCTACCGCGGGCTCGAGCACGCCGCCGGCGCCAAGCCCTACGTCGCCGACATGCGCGTGCCGGGGATGCGGCACGGCGCCGTCGTGCTCGCCGCGCACCCGCGCGCCCGCGTCCTGGCGATCGATGCTGCGCCGGCGCTCGCGATGCCCGGCGTGGTGCGGGTGCTCACCGCGGCCGACGTGCCCGGCGAGCGGTTGGTTGGCTTGATCGTCAAGGACTGGCCGGTGTTCGTGGCGGCGGGGGAGACGACGCGCTGCGTCGGGGACGTGTTGGCGCTGGTGGTCGCCGACACGCAGTTCCACGCCCGCCAGGCGGCGAAGGCGATGCGCGTCGAGGTCGAGGTGCTGCCGCCGGTGACCTCGCCCGCGGCGGCGCTGGCGCCGGACGCGCCCGCGATCCACCCCTCCGGCAACCTCCTCGAGGTGACGGCGTTCACCCGCGGCAACGTCGACGCGGCGCTCGCCGCCTCCGCTCACGTCGTCAGGAGAACGTTCACCACGCAGCGGATCGAGCACGCGTTCCTGGAACCGGAGGCGTGCCTGGCCGTCCCGGACGGGGACGGCCTCCGGGTGTACTCCCAGGGCCAGGGCGTGCACGACGATCAGGTCCAGATCGCCTCCGTGCTCGGCGTCCCGCGCGAGCGCATCATGGTCGAGCTGGTCTCCAACGGCGGCGCGTTCGGCGGCAAGGAGGACCTCTCGGTCCAGGCGCAGACGGCACTCGCGACGTTCCTGCTCGGCGTCCCGGTGCGCACCGTACTCACCCGCGAGCAGTCGATCCTGCTCCACCCGAAGCGCCACCCGCTGGCGATGGACTACGCGGTCGGCTGCGACGGCGAAGGGCGCCTCACCGCGGTGCGCGCCCGCATCGTCGGCGACACCGGCGCGTACGCTTCGGTCGGTGCGAAGGTGCTCGAGCGCGCCGCCGGACACTCGTGCGGGCCGTACCGCGTCCCCGCCGTGGACGTCGAGGCGAAGACGGTGTACACCAACAACCCGCCGTCCGGCGCGATGCGCGGTTTCGGCGTGTGCCAGACCGCGTTCGCCATCGAGGGCTGCCTCGACCTGCTGGCGGAGCGGGTCGGGCTCGACGGCTACGACATCCGCGAGCGCAACATCCTCGGTCCCGGCGACCGCTTCGCGACCGGCCAGATCATGACCGGCGCCTGCGGCATCAGGGCCACGCTCGAGGCCGTGCGCGGCGTCTACAAGGCCAACGCCGGCCGCGCCGGGATCGCGTGCGGGATCAAGAACACGGGCATCGGCAACGGGCTCGCCGACATCGGCCGCGTCCTGATCCGGGTGCTGCCGGCCGGCAGGCTCGAGGTGCTCACCGGCTTCACCGAGATGGGGCAGGGGCTGTTCACGATCCTGCGGCAGGTGGTGTGCGAGGAAACCGGGATCGCACCGGACGTGATGATCGTGGGGACGCGCAGCGAGCTTGCGGTCGAGTGCGGGATGACCACCGCCTCGCGCGCGACGGCCCTAGCGACGATGGCCGGCCAGCGTGCGGGGCGGAAGCTCGCGGCCGACCTCGCGGGCGCGCCGCTCGCGTCCCTCGCCGGGCGCGAGTACCGCGGCGAGTACGTCTGCGACATCACGGTCGCACCCGGCACCAAGGTGGACAACCCGGTCACGCACATGACGTTCGGCTACGCGACGCAGGTTGTCCTGGTGGATGAAAACGGGCGCATCGAGAAGGTGGTCGCGGCGCACGACGTCGGCCGCGCGATCAACCCGCTCGCCTGCGCGCAGCAGATCGAAGGCGCGGTGCACATGGGCCTCGGCTACGCCCTCTCCGAGGAACTCCCGTGCAGCGAGGGGCGCCCCGCGTCGACGCTGATGCGCGACCTCGGCATCCTGAAGGCTGCCGACATGCCCGAGGTCGAAGTGATCCTGCTCGAGGTGCCCGACCCGGTCGGCGGCTACGGCGCCAAGGGGGTGGGCGAGATCGGGCTGGTGCCGACGGCGGCGGCGGTGGCCGGCGCCATGGCCGTCTTCGACGGCGTGCACCGCACGCAACTTCCGATGTGGGACTCCCCAGCTGCGCCGAAGACGCGCCGGTTTGGCCGGGAAGCCACCGGCCGCGATGAAAGAAGGAGCACGGGATGAGCGGATCGAGCGACGGGATCACAAGGCGGGGCCTGCTGGCCGGGATCGCGGGCGGCGCGGCGGCGGCGGCGATCGGGCCGCGGCTTTCGTTCGCGGCGGCCGGCCGAGCGCGCGTCATCCGGGTCGAGTCGGACAAAGTCTGGAGCGGCGACGCGCGCGACCCCCGGGTCGTCGCGGCGATGATCGACGCGGGCGTAATGGCGCTCGCAGGAGCCGCCACCCCCGCGGCGGCGTGGCGACGGTTCGTCAAGCCAGGGATGCGCGTGGGGCTGAAGATCAACCTGCTCGGCCGCCCGCTCGTCTACACCGCGCCGGAGGTCACCGACGCCGTGGCCGGCGGCGTGATCTCGGCGGGCGTGAAGCCCGGCGACGTCATCGTCTGGGACCGCTGGAGGGACCACTTCGGGCCGACGCGCTACAAGTTCGGCAAGGGCCGGCACGGGGAGAGCATCGAGGCCGGGGGTCGCTACGACGCGGCGCGCATGCTCAAGGGCAGCAAGGGCACGGCCCCGGTCGACACCATCGCGGCGGACCGAACGGACGCCACGATCAGCTTGCCGGTGCTCAAGGACCACGGCACCTCAGGGGTGACGCTCGCGCTCAAGAACCTCGCGTTCGGCTGCTACGACCACTACCGCAGCGCCCACGACAACAACTGCGACCCGTTCATTGCCGAGGCGTATGGGCACTTCGTCACCGTTACCCGCGTGCCGCTCATCGTGCTGGACGCGACTGAGGCGTGCTTCGACGGCGGCCCGCGGCCCGCCGACCGCGGGCGCCTGTGGCGTGAGAACGCGATCTACGTGGCCGCCGACCCGGTCGCGCTGGACGTCGTTGGCCGCAAGGTCATCATGGCCCGGCGGGCCGCGAAGGGGTTGCCCGACACGACACGGGCGACCCGTCACATCGAGACGGCGATCAGGATGGGGCTCGGCGTCGGAGACCAGTCCCGCATCGACGTGGTCACGGTCAGGGTTTGAGGCGGGGATCGTTGTAGCGCCCTCCGTGGCGGCCTTGGCCGGACCTCGGCCGGGCGTAGAATCGGCCGACGTGCGAAAGGAAGCTGCGACCCCTGGACATTCGCCGTTACGATAGCGTCCTGGAAGCCATCGGCTGGACCCCGCTGGTGCGGCTGAACCGGGTCACCGAGGGTCTGCGCGCCGAGGTGTGGGCCAAGCTTGAGTTTCTCAACCCGATGGGGAGCATCAAGGACCGCGTTGCGCGCCACATGATCGAAAAGGCCGAACGCGACGGGCGGATCGAGGCCGGGGCGCTAATCATCGAGAACTCATCGGGCAACACGGCTCTCGGGTTGGCCATGGTGGCCATCCAGAAGGGCTATCGCCTGAAGGTGGTGGTGCGCGACAGCATCAGCCCCGAGAAGGCCCGCCAGCTGGAGGCGCTGGGCGTGGAGGTGGTCAGGGTGGACCACACCCTTCCCCCCGAGTCGCCGGAATCCTACAACCGGATCACCCCCAGGCTGGCCGCCGCCACTCCCGGTTGCTACTTCCCCGACCAGCACAACAACCGGGAGAACAACGAGGCGCACTACACCACGACGGGGCCGGAGATCTGGGAGCAGATGGAAGGGCGCATCGATTACCTGGTTGCCGGCATGGGCACCGGCGGCACCATCGGGGGCACCGCCAGGTACCTCAAGGAGCGCGACCCGGCGATCCGCGCGATTGCGGTCGATCCCGAAGGCTCGATCTTCTACGACTACTTCCGCACGGGTGTGCGGGTCGAGCCGGGACCGTACCTCATCGAGGGGCTTGGGGACGAGTTCGTGATCGGCACCGCCGACTTCACCGTTGTCGACGACGTGATCCGCGTCAGCGACCGCGATGCGTTCCTGACCACCCGCGAGCTCGTTCGCCGCGAGGGCATCATGGGCGGAGGCTCCAGTGGTGCCGCGCTCTGGGCGGTTCGGACGCTGGCCGGCACCCTCGACCGGCCGGCGCGCATCGTCACCATCTTCCCGGACGGCGCCTCCCGCTACCTCAGCACCATCTTCGACGACGGGTGGATGCGCGAGAAGGGGTTCCTGTAGGGGTTGGCGCCCGGTTCGCGCGGTGCTGGCCTCTCGCATTGCGGTCGCACGCGGTGAAAGAGGGGAAGGAACGTGCGGCTGCGGGCGCGGTGGGTGCGCTACGGCGCGCGTTCCAGGTCGATGCGTTTGAGCTGTTCGAGCTCGTCGCGGACGCGCCGGAGCTGCGCCTCGCGCTCAGCGAGCAGCGCCTTCAGGCGTTGGACCTGCTCCGTCTCGGTCTTGACCGCGGCATCGAGGGCGCGGGTCTCCCGCTGCGACCTCGCGAGCGCCTGCTGGAGTTCCGCGATGCGCGCGGCGGTCACCGCGGCGGCGCCCTCGAGGTCGGCCTCGTAGTCGATCTGGGGAAGGAGCAGCGCAGCCTGTCTCGCCTCCGGTGTCTTCGGGAAGCGGGTCTCGAGATCCCTGAGCACCGCTGCGGCGCGCACCGGGTCGTGTGCGGGCGTGCCGGGACGGGCGTACGACAGGCCCAGGCGGAGGCCCAGGGCCGGGTTGTCGCGCGCCTTCGGGTCGGTGCGCAGCGCCTCCTCGTAGGCCGCCGCAGCCGCGGCGTAGTCGCCCGACCTGAACTCGCGGTCCGCCACGGAGGGGACCGTGGCGCAGCTCGCCAGTGCGAGGGCGAGTGCGGGCAGGCAGCGGAGTTCAAGCCTCATGCGTCGGCTCGATGGTAGCGCCTCCGGCGTCGGAGCGCTCCGCCCCGGGCTGGGCGACCGGGAGGAGGACCACGAAGACGCTGCCGCAGGGGTGGTTGTCGGCGACCCAGATCGCGCCGGCGTGCGCTCGGACGATCTCGGCGGAGATGGCGAGGCCGAGGCCGACGCCGGCGCCGGCTCGCTTGGAGCCCGTGTGCGCCTGGCGGAACTTCTCGAACACGCGCAGCTTTTCGCGGTCGGGAACGCCCGCCCCGAGGTCCGCGACGCGAACCGCCGCGAACGGGCCGGACCGCAAGGGGCCGAGTGCCGCGGCGACAACGCGCGGTGTGTCGGCCGGGAGCGCCGACTCGAGCCGCACCCCGACTGTGACCGGCCGGCCCTGCGGCGAGAACTTCACCGCGTTGTCGACGAGGTTGACGAGGACTTGCGTCACGCGGTCGGCGTCGCACCCGACGACCACGGGCGCCCGCGGGAGGTCGAGCTCGCAGGGCACGCCGCGCTCGTGCGCCAGCGCCTCGAGCTCGGCGGTCGCGTCGCGGGCGAGCGCCCCGAGGTCGTGCGGGCGGATGTCGTAGCTCATGCCGCCGGACTCGACCCGCGCGAGGTCGAGGAGGTTCGCGATCATCGCGGAAGGGGAGGCCGTCGAGGAGCAGGCGGTTGGTCTCCTGCATCGCGACCAGCGGGGTCTTGAGCTCGTGCGAGACGTGGGAGACGAAGCCCCGCTTCATCCGGTCGAGCTCGCCGAGGCGGCGCACCATCGTGTTGAAGTCCTCGGCGAGCGCCGCGAACTCGTCGCCCTCGGTGGCGGCGAGTTGGTAGGTGAACTCGCCGCTCGCGACCTTTCGGGTCCCTTCGATGAGCCGCTTCAACGGTTCTCGGATCGAACGGACGGTGAGCACCACGATCAGCACCGCGAGCAGGACGGCGATGCCGGCGATCGCGAAGGAGATCCACTCGGCCTCGCGCCCGGCGCCGGCGACGCTCGCGACCTGCGCCGCGATCCCCTGGCGCGATGCGTTGAGCACGGCCCAGGTCTGGCGGTTGAGCCGTTCGATCGGCGTTGCCAGCACCTCGGAAAGTCTCGAATCGGCGATCCCGGCGAGGCGCGCCGCCATCTCCGGCGCCGGGACCGAGGCGAACGCGAACTGCCTCCAGAGTTCGTCGAGGCGCGCGACCGGATCCGCGTCCGCGCCGCGGGAGGCCAGCGCCCGCAGCTCGGCGAGGCCGGCGGCGAAGTCGTCGCGCGCCCTGGCCACGCGGTCGGCGTAGGCGGCGTCGCGGGTGACGTAGAACTTGCGGGCGTTGACCTCGATCTGGTCGACCTGGTGCAGGAGATCGAGCGCAACGGTCGTGACGCGGAAGTGGACGGCGGTGAGCTCCTGGTTGGCCACGACGAGCTGGCGCACCAGGAGCACGAAGTAGCCGAGGACGCCGATGAGGACGGCGGCGAGCAGCCCGGAGCCGGTGGCGACCTTGGTGGCGACTCTCATGGCTCGGCCGGACCGATGCCATACGCCTTGAGCTTGTTGCGGATCGTCTTGACGTCCATGCCGAGCGCTCGTGCGGCCCCGGCCTTGTTGTTTCCGGCCCGCTTCAGGGTCTCGAGGATGAGAAGGCGTTCGGCCTCGGCTGCGGTCGCGCCGGCGGGGATGACGATCCCGTCGTCGCCTTCGGGGCCGCCGCCCAGGAGAAACGGCGGCAGGTGGTTGGCCTCGATCCAACCGCTCCGCGCCAGGATGACCGCCCGCTCGATCACGTTCCGCAGCTCGCGCACGTTGCCGGGCCACGCGTAGTTGCGCATCGTCCGCTCCGCGTCCCGACCGAGCCCCTCGACGCGGGCGCCGTGCTTCGCGTTGAACTGACGCACGAAGTGCTGGGCGAGCAGGACCACGTCGCCTTCGCGCTCGCGCAGCGGCGGGAGCGGGACGGTGAACACGTTGAGCCGGTAGAAGAGGTCGCGCCGCAGGACCCCCAGCTCGACCGCCTGCGCCGGATCGCGGTTGGTCGCCGCGATCACGCGGACGTCGAACCGCATCTCCCTGGTGCCGCCGACCCGCCGCAGCCGGCCGCCTTCGAGGACGCGCAGGAGCTTGGTCTGCAGCGCCGCTGGCATCTCGGTCACCTCGTCGAGGAAGAGCGTCCCGGCGTCGGCCAGCTCGAAGCAGCCGGGGCGCGCGGCCACCGCCCCGGAGAAGGCGCCCTTCTCGTGGCCGAACAGCTCGCTCTCCGCGAGACCCTCGGGGATCGCGGCGACGTTGACGGCGATGAACGGCCTGCTCGCGCGCCGGCCGAGATCGTGGATGGCGCGCGCGACGAGCTCCTTGCCGGTGCCGCTCTCGCCGGTCACGATGACCGACGCGTCGCTCGCGGCCACCGCCTCGATCAGCTTGAACGCTTCGCGCATCCGCTGGCTGCGCCCGACGATCGCGGCCAGCCCGGCCCCCTTCTCCAGGGCGGACTCGAGCCGGTGGACCTGGCCACGGCGTTCCAGCTCGGCGCCGAGCGCCGCCAGCGTAACCCGCAGCTTGGCGTAGTCCAGAGGTTTGGTAAGGAAATCGCGGGCGCCGAGCTTCATCGCCTCGACCGCCGCGTCGATGCTGCCGTAGGCGGTGATGAGGATGACGGGCCGCTCGCTTTCGCCGGCCTTGAGCGCCTGCAGCAGCTCGAGTCCCCCGAGGCCCGGGAGCTGGACGTCCGAAATGACCGCGTCGGGTCGCTCGCGCTCGGCCATCAGGGCGGCTTCGACGCCGTCGCTCGCGAGGAGGACGCGGTGCCCCCACTCGGCAAGGCGCATGTCAAGCACCTCGCGCATCGCGGCTTCGTCGTCCACCACCAGGATCGTCAGGGGCTTCTCACTCATCGTCGCTCCCCGTCACACCCTCAAGGGAAAATTTCCCGGGCAGCCTCCCACTGTAGCGCAAGTCCAGGCGCACCTGCAGCATCAGACGGCGAGAACCGGGCAACCGGTGCGCCGGCGCGGCTGGGGGACGCGTGGGTGCTCCGCACCCCGGGAAAAATGCCCGGCCGGAGTTTGTGCCAGCGCTCGGCCCATCTCTGTTCATATGAATGGAACATCAACACGTTCAATACATTGCGCAGGCAGTAGTGAGTGGCATGATCCTCGCAGAACTGATGGTCGGATCGAGACCTACGTCAACCATCTCGGCCGGGAGGAAACGATGAGAACACAAGCTTTGGCGGTCCTTGTTGGGGGTGTGGTGCTGGCGCTCGGAGCGTCCGGGTGCGCCACGAAAACCTACGTTCAGGACCAGGTGGGCCAGGCGTCGAAGGCCACCGACGTCAAGGTCGGTGAGGTGCAGAAGCAGGTCGAGGCCACGCAGATGGACGTCGCCGCGCTGAAGACCTCGGACGGCGAGCAGAACGCCAAGCTCGCCCAGCTCTCCGACACGGCGCGCGACGCGCTGACTCGCGCACAGGAAGCCGGCAAGCTCGCCAAGGGCAAGTTCCTCTACGAGGTCACGCTCACCGACGACGCGGTCAAGTTCGGCTTCAACCGCAGCGAGCTCTCGGCTCCGGCCAAGGCGGCGCTCGACGCCTTCGCCGAGAAGATCCGCACCGAGAACAAGAACGTCTACGTCGAGATCCAGGGCCACACCGACAGCCTCGGGTCGGCCGCGTACAACCTCAAGCTCGGCCAGGAGCGCGCCGAGACCGTCATGCGGTACCTCAACATGCAGCACGGTTTTCCGCTCCACCGCATGAACGCCATCTCGTACGGCGCCGCCAAGCCGATCGCGGACAACAAGACCAAGGAGGGGCGCGCGCAGAACCGCAGGGTGACGCTCGTCGTCCTGATGTAGCCCGCGGCCGGTCAGGTCGCTGCACCGCGAATCGCAACGGCCCCCGGCGTACGCCGGGGGCCGTTCATTTGCTGCGGCCGCGACCTGGGCTACGGCTTCGGCACCGGCTGGGTGAGGTAGCGCTTGTTGAACTCCTCGCGCTGCTTCGCCCGCGCCGCCTTCTCCTCCGGCGTCATCCGGCCGAGGAACCAGCGGTGGTCGTCGCTCGCCAGGGTCGCGTCGATCAACGCCTCGACCTTGTGCGCCGCCGCCGCCTTGGCGCCACCGGCCGCGATCCCCTTCGCCACGAGCCCCTGCGCCTCGGGGATGAACTCGCTGTAGAACGACTTGGCCACCTCGTATAGCCCGTGCCAGTGCGTGTAATCGGGGCCCTGCATCGAAGCGCCGTGGCGCGCCCGCCTGCCTTCGTGGTGCCAGAGTTCGAACCAGGTCCAGTCGACCTTCTGGGCAAACGGCGTGTCGCCGGCGAGGCCGCCCTGCTTGAGCGCGTCGAAGATCGCCTTGCCGGGCGTGGCGAACTTCTCGTTGTAGAGGTCCACCAGGCCGTCGTACTGGGTGTAGAAGCTGTCCGCGAACGCCGGCGCGTGGCAGGCGGCGCAGACGTCCTTCATGGCGACCCGCCGCTTTTGCCACGGGGTCGGGTTAGGCAGGCCGAGCCTGGCGTCGGCGAGGTCGGCGCGGATCGAGATCTCCGGGCGGTTGTTCCACGAGATGCGGTCGCCGACGTTGTGCGTCACCCCCTGGTCGCTGGTGGCGCTCATGTGGCAGGTGGCGCAGGTGGGGCCGACGCTGTAGTCCTCGCCGGCGACCCACTTGGGGCGGTCGATGTTGATCTTGCCGGCGTTGGCCGCGAACGAGATCCCGTGCTTGGACTCGGCGTAGATCTCCTTCTGCGGGTGGTCCGGCCCGAGGTGGCACTTGCCGCAGGTGTCGGGGTACCGCGCCTGCGCGGCGGAGAACGTGTGGCGCTGGTGGCACGCCGAGCACGAGCCGCGCGAGCCGTCGAGGTTGATGCGGCCGATCCCGGTGTTGGGCCAGGTGTCCGGGGTGGGGCGGCCGTCCTTGTCGACCTTCACCGTCGACCCGTGGCACTGCTGGCAGCCGTTCACCAACAGCGCGGACCCGCCGTGGAACGCGGCGTTCCCCTCCACCACCTCGGCGAGGGTGTTGTCGAGCGAGCCGAGGATCTCGGCCGCCTTGGCGTGGCGGCTCGCCTGGAACTCGGCGGCCTCGCGCTCGTGGCAGCGGGCGCACTCGGCCGGCGTCACGATCGTGTGGATCGTGAACCCGTTGTGCTCGTAGGCGCCCGCCGTGCCCGCCTTGGCGCCGTGGCACTCGAAGCACCCGATGTTGCCGCGGAAGTGCTTGGAATCGCCCCATTGCTGCACGATCGCCGGCGTCTGCTGCTTGTGGCAGTCGTTGCACGCCGCGCTCTCGTCCGAGAGCTTGGGGAAAAAGACCGGCCCGGCGTGGCTCGCCGCCGCCACGAGAAGCGCGACGCCGAGAATAGCGAGTGGCAAGAGGACTCCGGTCCGCCGGACGTGCTGGGTGCCCATCGCAACGCCTCCCTTGAGAACGCTCCGCGTTTGGCCCCGATGCGGCACTCTCTCTCGTGCCAGCATGAGGCGATCTGTCGGAACTTCCTTGACCTGGGTCAATGTAGCGCAGATCCGGTTCCGGGGCGAAGGTGGGGTCGTGCGCGTCCTCACGGCTCCCAGAACGGGTCGCCTGCGGTCCTGGTGAACAGCCACTCCTCGAACGCCATGGGCGCGTAGCCGATTTCGCGCCGCGCCGGCTCGATGTCGAAGTCCGCGTCCATCGTGACCCCGACGATCGTGTCGCGCTTGAGGAGCGGGCGGCGCTGGACGAGGCGCAGCAGTCCGGCGAGGGCCCGGCACAGCCAGAGCGGCACCGGGACAACCGGCTTGGCGATGGCGAGACGGCGGCGGATCATCTCGGTATAGGCGCGCATGGTGTGGGCATCGGCGCCGCCGAAGTTGTACGTCTTGCCGTACGCGATCGGGCGATCGACGACCAGCGCGAGACCCTCAACAAGGTCGTCGACGTGCACCCAACGTTTCATCGCCGCGCCGCGGCCGACGATCGGGACGCACCACTTGGCCTTGCGCATCCGCTCGACGTACATGACGAGCTCCTGCCCGCCGCCCCCGGGCCCGAACACCAGCGTCGGGCGGACGATGGTGAAGTTCGTCCGGCCGCGCGGCGCCCGCATCATCTGCTCGGCGAGGAACTTGGTTTCGCCGTAGGTCGTGCGGACCCGGTAGCCGGCGGCGGCCGCCGACACGTAGACGAAGTGCCCGACGCCCGCTGCCACGGCGGCCTCGACGAGGCGCGCCGTCCCTTCGAGGTTGACTCTCCGAAACAGCGCGGCGTCCTCGGTGTACAGGACCGCGGCAAGGTGAAGCACGGCGTCGACACCGGCGAGCGGCCCGGCCAGCGTCTCCGGCCGGGTGATGTCTCCGGTCACCACCTCGCAGTCGGCGCCGGCGAGGTTGGCGAGCAGCGGGTCGTTGGCGACGGCCATCACGCGGACGTGCCGCCCGACCGCCAGCAGGCGCTTGACGAGCCGGCTGCCGATGAAGCCGGTGCCGCCGGTGACGAGGACCGTGCTCATCGCCGGTCGCCCTGGTGGTGGTCGGGGTGCGCAGGTTTCATGAGGTACCTCCCGAAGATCGTGTCCCGAGATCCGAGATACTGCGCGGCGGTGTCGAACTCGGGCGTGCCCGGCAGGTCCGCCAGCGAGTCCGCGTACCGTGTCGCGGTGGCGATCGTGGTCTGGATCCCCGGGTCGGCGACCCTTCCGAGGGGGGCGAGAACGTAGATCTTGAGCGATCTCTCGGCGCTTGCCAGCACGAGCAGGGCGAACGCCAGACGCGCGCGGAACGGGGCGCCGCTCCACCACAGCCGCGTCGCCGCCGCCGCGACCACGAAGTGGACCACGAACAAGGCCGGCATGCTGACCCGCATCGCCCAGTCGTTGTACTTGCCGAGATAGACGAACGTCGCCGCGACCAACGTCAGGCTGGCGAGAGAGAGCGCGTACCACTCGGGTTCCGTGACCACGCCGAACCGTCGTCGCACCAACCCCACCGCAAGCCAGAAGGCCCCCACGGCGAGCAGAAGGAAGAGCGCGTACTTGAGCCAGTCCGTCGGCGCGGAGAACGTCGAAAACAGGAGGCCGGCGAACTGCTGCGGTCCGTGGGCCAGAAAGTAGAGACCGACCGTGAGCGCCAGCGCCGCGCCAGGCAGCGCGCTGCGCCACGCCAGGCTCGAGCGCAGGTCCCGCACGCATGTCGCCGCGGTGAACGGGAGCAGGCCGAGAGCGACGAACGGCGACCAGAGCGCGGCCGCGGCGTTGGCCAGCACCACGTATTGGGCGGGCTGCCTTTCGAGCAACGAACGCATCACGCACGCGGTGCCGAGCCAGGCCCCCAGCGCATGCTGCGGCACCCACATGAGCGCCGCCGGCTCAGCCTGAAAGATCAGCCTGGTCTGGGACCCGGCGAAGGTGAAGAAGTGCTCCGCGAAGTTGTTTGTGTACCACCACTCCCGGTCGGGAGTACCGGCCAGGAGGCCGATCTTCTGGGTCAACGAGTACAACCCGGGCATCCAGCTGAACCCGTCGACGAGAGTGAACAGCACGAGGACCCAGCCTCCGCGCGGGCGGCCGAGGCGCGCCACCCATGCGAACGCGAGGAGGAGGCCGCCAAGGCCCCATGCGAACGATGCCAGCGCGGCCCAATGGATCCCGAGGAGCTTGCCGAGCACCCCCGTCGGAAGGTAATACGCGAGGTAGTAACACAGGATCGGGTCGCCGCCGGACGGTCCGGGGTAGGAAACCGGCCAGCTCCGGGTGATGAGATCGTGGAAGACGAGGTTGTGCTTGAGGTAGTCCCACGTCTGCACGTTGAGCTCGCCGATGCCGGCGGCGACCGCCCAGAACGCGGCGAGGCCGCCGACTACGATCCACTGTCGAGCCGGGAGCGGTGGGCTGTCGGTGCGCGACTGTCGCGCGGCGTCGATCACTGCCATGACGATCAACGCGACCAGCGGAACAGCCCAGACCGGATGCAGCCACCCCAGGGCGAAGATCGCATTGGGAAGCAAGAGGTAGCCGAGGGTGGCGACGAACAGACCGTCCCTACGCATGCGCCTCACCGGTCGCCGTTGCCGGAGCCCCGGCCGGGCGCGCGCAACTCGCCGACTGAGACGCGACGCGCGATCACGACGGCACCGGGGCCGTCGTAGACGACGGCGAAGCCGGGGCTGTGCTCAAAGCCGGCGGCGGGGTCGGCCGCTCCCTTCGTGACGCCGACCGGCTTCGAGGCCCACACGTAGGTGAAGCCGTTGCCGAACCGGGTGGACCACGCCTCGACGCACGCGGCATTCACAACCTGGCACTGCTTGAGCGCCGAGTACGCCTCGAGGCGGCGACGGAACTCGCCGCCGGGCAGCCACTCGGCGCCGTTCGCGGTCGCGACGCTGCCGCGGCGGGCGAGCACCGGGAACCAGGAGTCGACGGGGTCGGCCCACCACGAGCCGGCGGTCGAGGCCACGAGGAAGCGGGCGTCCCCCGGGGTGTTCGCGGCTACCCACGCCATCGCTTCGCGCTCCGCCGGCGACACGCGACGCATCGCCGGCCACTGCTCGGAGGCGCGGTGGAAATTCGATACGACGAGGGTGTAGGTGAGGAGTGCGGCGAGCACAAGCGCCATCGCCGCGTGCGACCTCGCGCGGCTGTGCGGCGCCTCGACGGCGGGGGAGGGCGCGAACGCCGGCAGGACGACGTCCGTCAGCGCGCCCGCGGCGAGCAGCGCCACCGGGATGGTTGCCAGGGTCGGGGCGCTGCGTGGGACCACGGTGTACGCCGCCAGCAGCCAACCCGGAAGGAGCACGCGACCGCCGCAAATCGCGGTGAGCAGCGCGAGCAGGGCCAGGCACGCGATCGGAGCCAGGCCGCGCTCGCCGGTGAGTTCGGGCGAGGCCAGACGGAGCAGGGAGCCCAATCGCCAGTCCGCGGTTGCGGAGGCGCCCAGGAATGGTTGCAGGCCATGCCTCGAAAGCACCGTGACCCACCACGGGGCGGCGATCAGCACAGCGGCGGCGGCGACGCCCGCCACCAGGCCGAGCCGCCGGCGGTTGAGTCCCGCCGCGGCTGCGATGACCGCCAGACCCACCAGGGCGAACAGCCCCATCTCGGGGTGCGAGAGGATCGCAAGGCCGCTCCACGCCGCGGCTGGGAGTGCGGCCCGCCGCCGGTCTCCGACCAACAGGTCGTGGCCCGCGGTGAGAGCGAGCATCGCGAACACGAAGCCGAAGCCGCGCGTCAAGCCGCCGCCGGCGATCAGGAACTCGTAGCTGCGCGGCAGCACCGCGAAGAGGAGCGTCGCGAGACCCGCCGCGAACGGCGAGCCGAGGACGCGCCCGGCGAGCATGAGGAACGCCGCGATTGCGGCGAGGTTCGTGAGGAGCGGCAAGAACCGCAACAGGCCAAGCACGCTCCACCCGGTGGCGCGGTGGAGCGCGGCGGTGACGTAGAGCGCGAGGGGAGGGTACGCGAACGGGATGCGGGCCCGGTTGTACTCCGTGAACGTGGGCAGCGCGAGGCCGGAGTCCGCAAGCTCGCCGGCCATGACACAGAAGAGTCCGCCGTCGTTGATGGGGAAGTCATCCTCGAGAACGCGGGGAAGGCGAACCGCGAGGGCAAGGGCGAGCGCCGCCAGCAACCATCCCGCCACTCGCCGCGAATTCGGCACCGGAACCTCCCCGTCTACGGATCGGCCGGACGCGCCGGGCCCGCGAGGAGTCGCGACGATCCCGTACCGCCGGCCGTGAGGCTAACCACAACGCCGCGCCCGTCAGCCACGGACACCACCCTGACCTCAAGGGTAGCAAAGGCGCCGAAGTGCCCGAAACAGCGGCCGCCGCGATTGCCGGCTCAGCCGAGGCGTGGCAGGCTGACGCCGCGGAACGCCCGCGGTGTGGGAGACTCGGCGTCGTCGCGCACGATGTCGCCCCGGATCCCGGCGACGACGACTTCGACGGGTACCCGACGCGAGGCACGCGCAGCCGCGAGACGGGCGAGCTGGACGAGACCGCCGCAGCAGGGGACCTCCATCACCATCACCGTGAGGGAGGCGATGTTGGCCTCGTCGATCATGGCGACAAGCTTCTCGAGGTAGACATCCTGGCGAGTGTCGAGCTTGGGGCAGGCGATGGCGAGCGAGCGGCCGGCCAGGTGGTCGCGGTGGAAGTCGCCGACGGCGTAGGCGACGCAGTCGGCCGCCAGCAGCACGTCGGCGCCCTGGAAGCACGGCGCGGCCGGCGCCAGCAAGTGGAGCTGGACCGGCCAGTGGCGCAGCGCCGAGGGCCGGCCGGCGGCGTCCGGTCCGGGCGTGGGGTCGGGCGCCGCGAAGCTCACCGCGCGGGAACCCGGGCATGCGGCGAACCCGCCCGCAGCCGGGATCGGCCGGCGCACGACCGCAGCCTCGTCGAACGGCGCCGCCTCGCCAGGCTCGACCGTGATCGCGCCCTGCGGGCATCGGCCGAGGCACGCGCCCAGGCCGTCGCAGTGCGACTCGCTCACGAGACGCGCCTTGCCGTCCACGAGCGCGATCGCGCCCTCGACGCACGCGCCCACGCACAGGCCACATCCGTCGCACTTCGCCTCGTCGATCCGGACGACATCCCTCATCACCATTGCGGTCTTCCCCCCAAAGCGTCCATCCGCGAGGGTACGGCGCGCTCGGCGGGCGCGCCTTGACCGGGGTCAAGCCGGCGGCGGTCCCGTCAATCGGGTGGGGTGATGGCGAGCACCGCAGCGAGCGCCTCCGGGGTGTTGCAGTTGGCCGTGACCCCGGGGTCGTCCACCTCGACGACGACGACCCGCACGTCGTGCAGGACCTCGCGCAACGTCGGGCCCGGCCGCTCCCCGTTCGCGATCGTCGTCGCGACCGCGCGCGCGAGCGCGACCGGGTGACCGTGCTTGCCACGGAACGAAGGGATCGCGGCGCCGCCGCCGGCGCCGGCGAGCGCGCGCACGGTGTCGGGGCGCACCAGCGGGTGGTCCACGGGGAGCACCACGACGGTATCCCAGCCGGGGCTGGCGAGGAGGAGGCCGAGGCCGGCCTTGATCGACTCGAACATCGGCAAGCCGGGCGAGGCCAGCGGGACAGCAACCAGCCCGGCCGGATGGGGCGCGGCCGCGTCGGGCGGGAGCGTGGCGACGATCGGCGAGGCACCGCCGGATCCGAGCGCCTCGGCGCACGCCGCCAGGAACGTCCGCCCGTCGGGGAGAACCGCGAACGCCTTCGGGCCCCCGAAGCGGACGCCCGCCCCGCCGGCGAGGATCAGCCCCGCGACGCGCGCCGCCACGTTTCCGGGACCTCGCCGGTGCGGTCGAGACGGATGACCTCGGCCATGATCGAGACCGCAATCTCCTCGGGCGTCACCGCACCGAGGTCGAGCCCCACCGGGCACCGCAGGGCGTTGATGCGGTCGGGAAGCACGCCCGCGCCCGCCGCGGTGTGGCGGATGGCTGCGGCTTTGTTCCGCGAGCCGACCACCCCGATCCCCGCGAAGGGGCGCAGGAGGGCGGCCACGGCCCACGCGCCGTCGGCCTCGGCGTCGCCGGTCGCGACGACGACCTGCGTGCGCTCCGGACCCTCCCAGGCTTCGAGCACCGTCGGGTCGGAGGCCGCGACGCACTCGACGGTTGCGGCGTCGGGCAGCGGCTCCGGCCGTGCGGGCGCGGCGAGCGTGACGCGGTAGCCGGCGTGCGCCCCGGCGCGCGCCACCGCCTTGCCGACGTGGCCGGCCCCGACCACGAGCAGGCGCCGCTGCGGCGAGAACTTTTCCAGCATCAGCGTCACCACCCCTCCGCAGTTCGTGGCGATCTCCAGGGTGCGGCCGGCGTCGCGGCCCGCGAGCATTTCGGCCGCGTTCGCCAGCGCGGCGGCCTCGACCTCGCCGCCGCCGACCGTACCTCGGCGCACCCCGCGGGCCGAGACCACCAGGCGCGTCCCCACCTTGCGCGGCGCCGAGCCCGTCACGCCGGCGACCGTGGCGAGGACACAGGTGTCGCCCGCGTCAACGGCCTGAAGCAACCGTCTCAGGACTTGCATGCTCGTGTTCCTCCTCCGCAACCACCCAGGCAAACGGGTGCGCGTCCCCGAGCGCCGCCACGATCGCCGGCGGGGTGAGCGGCAGGGTGTCGAGCTCGACGCCGAGCGCCTCGACCACCGCGTTGCGCACCGCGGCCGCCGCCGGGATCAGCGCCGGCTCGCCCACGCCCTTGGCGCCGAACGGACCGCCCGCGCCGTCGCTCTCCACGATCGCGATGTTGACCTTGGGGGCGTCGGCGGAGGTCGGGATCAGGTAGTCGGTGAACGACGGGTTGACGAGGCGGCCGCGGTCGACCGCCAGCCTCTCGGTCGTGCCCCACCCGACGCCCTGCACCACGCCGCCCTGGATCTGCCCCTCGAGGGCGTCGCGGTGGATGACGCGGCCGACGTCGTGGGCGGCCGAAACCTCCTCAACGCGCACGACGCCCAGTTCGCGGTCCACGGCCACCCTCGCGACGTGACATGCGACCGCGTAGAACTCGTACGGTTCGCCGGCGCCGGTGGCGGGGTCGAAGCGGCGCGGCTTGCTGCGGTACCAGCCGGTGGCGATCGCTTCGATCCGGCGCGCCGACATCGCGGCGGCGACGTCGGCAACGGAAACGCTGCGGTCCGGCGCGCCGGCTACCCGGGCGCTCCCTCCCGCCAGCTCGACCTGTTCGCGGCGGCACCCGAGCAACTCGGCCGCGACCGGGTCGAGCCTGGTGCGCAGCCGCCTCACCGCGTCGAGGATCGCCATCCCCGAGGCGTGCGCCCCGCGCGAGGCCACGGTCGGGCCGGAGTCCGCGACGGTCGTGGTGTCGGGCTGCCAGACCTGCACCGCGGCGGGGTCGACGCCGAGCGCCTGCGCCGCGATCGTCTGGCAGGCGGTGAGGTTCCCTTGACCGATCTCGGTGAGGCCGACGCGCACGACCACCGAGCCGTCGGCCTGCAGGATCACCACCGCCGAGGAGCGGTCGAGGCGCTGCCCGCCGTGGTGGAGGTTGCAGCCGTACAGCGCGAGAGCGATCCCCATCCCCTCCCGCGCCGGGGCGGCGGCCGCGCGCGGCCGCGCGTGGAACTCGTCCCAGCCGGCGAGCGCCGCGGCGCGGTCCAGGCACTCGCGCGCCAGCACGGGCCGCCGCAGGAGCTGCCCCGTGCAGATCCGCCGGCGGCGGTCGTCGAGCAGGTTGCGGCGGCGGAACTCGAGCGGGTCGAGGCCGACGGCGCGCGCCAGGCGGTCCACGGTGGCCTCCGCCGCCCACGTCACCTGCGGCGCGCCGAAGCCGCGAAACGCCCCGCCGAACAGGTTGTTGGTGTACGCGATGCGGGTCCTCACGTGCACGTTCGGGACGTCGTATGGGCCGATCGCCGAGACGTTGGCGCGTTCCGCGACGACGGTCGAGATGCCGGCGTACGCCCCCGCGTCGAGCACGGCATCGACCTCGGCGAAGCGCAGCCGGCCGTCGCGGTCGGCGCCCCAGCGGTGGCGGATCACCATCGCGTGGCGCTTCGTCGAGCCCTGCATGTCCAGCTCGCGCGGGAGCACGAAGCGCACCGGCCTCCCGGTTGCGAACGCGAGGACGGCGGCGCACGCCGCCGGTTCGGACGGGTAGTCCTCCTTGCCGCCGAACCCGCCGCCGGTCGGCGCCTGCTCGACGCGCACCGCGGCGAGCGGCAGCCCGAGCACCCGCGCCACCGCCTGCTGGACGTAGAACGGGCACTGGCACGAGGCGATGATCGTGATGCGGCTGCGTCCCTCCGGGATCGCCAGGCAGCCCTGCGGCTCGAGGTAGGCGTGCTCCTGGCCGCCGACGTGGTAGAGCGCCTCCACGACCACGTCGGCCCGCCCCCGGCCGGCCTTGCCGCGCGCCACCTGGAAGGTCCTGAGAAGGTTGCCGCCGTCGTGGACGAGCGGGCCACCGGCGACGAGCGCGGCCACCGGGTCGTGCACCGCCGGCATCGGCTCGAGGGTCGCCTCGACCAGGCGGGCGGCCCGCCACGCCGCCTCCGGCGTGCGCGTCGCGACGAGCGCGAGGCGGTCGCCGACCATCCGTACCCGATCGGTGACGAGCAGGGGCTGGTCGGGGAAGATGACGCCGACGAGGTTGGCCCCGGGGATCTCGGCCGCGGTCAGCACCGTCTCGACGCCGTCGACGGCGCGGGCCGCCCCGGTGTCGAGGGCGGCGACGCGGGCCGACGCGACCGGCGCGACGGCGGCCGCGGCGTGCAGCATCCCGGGGAGGGCGAGGTCGCCGACGTAGCGGGTCGAGCCGGTGACCTTGGCGCGCGCGTCCGGGCGCTCGTGGCGCCCGCCGAGAGGACCGGGGTCCGGGGTCCGGGGTCCGGGGTCCGCAACCGCGCGGTGGCCGACGGAGCGGCGGTCAGGCCGGGGCATCGGCCGTCTCCTTCGCCGCCGCGTCGTCGAGCGCCTCCATGACCTTGGCGTAGCCGGTGCAGCGGCACAGGTTGCCGGCGAGCAGGCGGG
>NCBR01000383.1 GCA_002279285.1 Acidobacteria bacterium 37-71-11 | reverse complement strand
GTGTCGAATCGCATCGGCCCGCTTCCGGACGCGGTGGCTGGGATCTCGACCGCAGCCGCCCCGTCCGCGAGGTAGAGCGCGGTGCTCGATGAGGAGTCGTCGCGCGAGAGCGCGACCGCGTCGAAATCGAGGGTGGAGAACTCGTCGACCCAGACGGTGCTGCCGTCGGCGAGCTGGACCTCGACGCGCGCGCCGCGCGAGCTGTCGAGGCGGTCGCCGGCAAGCACCGGCATGTTGACCACCACGTCCAGGCTCTCGCCCCCGTGTCCGGGCTGCAGCGTGGCGTAGCGCTCGAGGTAGGAGATGTAGCTCAGCGAGGTCACATCGTCCCCGGCGTAGGCCACCGCTGCCACCAGGAACCCGGCGAAGACCGCGGTGATTGCCGAACCAGAGCGTTTCATGGCGGACCCCCTTCTGCTCCTCACGCCAGAGGGTAGCAAGAGCCGTGCCACTATCTGGTGAGGATTCGGTCGAGGACGATCTGCTGCTGCGTCTGCCGCAGCTTGACGAGGGTGCCGCCGGCGTAGTGCCCGGACCGCAGGCTGACGTTGGGGTAGGTCACGCAGCCGGGCCCCATCAGCACGCCCGGGTTGAGCACCGTGTTGCAGCCCGTCCGGCAGCGGTCGCCGAGGACGGCGCCGAACTTGCGCAAGCCCGTGCGGATGGTTTCGCCCTCGTGCGGGAAGGTGACCTCCCGCCCGACGTTCTTCACGTTCGACAGGATCGTACCGGCGCCGAGGTTGACGTCCGCCCCCAGGATGCTGTCGCCGACGTAGTTCTGGTGCGGCGCATGGGCGCCGTCGAGGAAGACGGCGCCCTTCACCTCGGTATGGGCGCCGACCACGCAGCCCCGGCCGAGCACGACGCGGCCCCGCAGGTACGCCCCGGTTCGGATCTCGCACCCCTCGCCGACGATGAGCGGACCGCGCAGCACCGCCCCCGGCTCGATCGTGCAGCCGTCTGCGATCGAGATCGGTCCGCCGAGGACGTGGACGCCCGCCGGCGTGCCCGCCGACGCGTCCCAGCGGTCCCAGGTGGCGAGGTACGCGTCCAGGGTCTCGCCGATCGCCTCCCACACCGGGCGCCCGGTCCGGAACAGCGCGGCGTGCTGGAACTCCTGTAGGTCGAAGAACTCCTGTGCGAGGAACGCGGTCATGTCGGGGAGTATACCGCTGGGCGCTTCGCCGCCAGGCGCGCGACTCGTTGCGCCGGCGCTCAGGTCGTGCCGTTGCTCCCCGCTGAGCGCTTGACCACCACCAGGGTCTGGTCGTCTTCCGGGGTCGCGGTGGCGGCGTACCGGCTCACGGCCTGGAAGACCGTCTGCACGATCTCG
>NCBR01000382.1 GCA_002279285.1 Acidobacteria bacterium 37-71-11 | reverse complement strand
CAGGGGCGCGCGGTACGCCGAGGAGAAGTGGGTGCTCGACCTGCTCGCCGCGCACGGCGGCGGCCAGCCCCGCCCCTGCGGCGGGCTGCTCACCGCCCCCGACACCGGCGCCAGCGTGATTATGCTCGGCGACCACGTGCTCCCGCCGCCCGACGGGCCGTCTTCGGTGACCCCGGCCCCTCAGCCAACCGCGGCCGTGAACAGGTAGGGAAGACGGAAGACGGGAAAAGGAAGAGGGAAGACAGGACGCGGGCTGCCGTGGATTTCTCCGTCTTCCCTCTTCCCTTTTCCTGCTGACTTCTCCCTTCGCCCCTCCCGTCACATCTCGGGGCGGCCGGGCGTGGTGGCGGGGAGAGCGCGGGTGCGCGCCCAGGAGCGGATCGCCTTGATCTGCTCGGACATCGTCGTCGAGAGCGGCACCTCCTCGACGGGTCGGCCATCGGCGTTGCACGCGATGCGGGCCGAGACCACGGCCTGCTCGATCTCCGCGCCGTTCCAGCCGCGCCCGGCGGAGGCGAGCAGCACGAGGTCGTACTTGCCGGGGTCGAGCGCCTGACCGCGCAGGTGGATGCCGAGGATCTCCTTGCGTTCTTCCTCGTTTGGAAGCTCGACGAAGAACACCTGGTCGAAGCGCCCCTTGCGGATGATCTCGGCGGGGAGCAGGTTGATCCGGTTGGCGGTGGCGGCGACGAAGACGTCGGCACGGTGCTCCTGCATCCACGTCAAGAACGTCGAGAAGATGCGCGTCATCGAACCAGTCTGTCCCTCCGCGTACCCGGCGACGCCCATCTCGATCTCGTCGATCCACAGCACCGCCGGTGCCACTGCCTCGACCGCCTCGAGCGCGCGGTGGAACACCCACTCCGGCGAGCCCTGCACGCCCGCAAACACGAGGTTCATGTCGAGGCGGAAGAGCGGCAGCTTCCACTCGGTGGCGATGACCTTGACCGCGAGCGACTTGCCGCATCCGGACATGCCCATCAACAACACGCCCTTGGGCCGCGGCAACCCCTGGGCCATCGCCTGCGGCGTGAACAGGGAGGCGCGCTGGCGCACCCAGACTTTGAGCTGGTCGAGGCCGCCGAGGTCGCCGAGGGCGCGGATCGGAGGGACGAACTCCAGGATCCCCTCCTTGCGCATGATCTGCTCCTTCTCGGCGAGCACCTCCGCCATGAACGCGTCGTCCACCGTCTGGTGGCGCGTGAGAAGGCGGCGCAGCAGGCTCTCGACCTCGAGCAGCGACATCCCCCGGAGCGCGCCGATCAGGATCTGGGCGCGGTCGGGGTCGGCGGTCCGGCCGGTCTGTTGCAGGACGGCGGCGACGACCGCCCCGACCTCGCTCTCGTCGGGGAACAGCGAAGTCACGACGTAGGTGAGAGGCTTCATCTCGTACGGCACCTCGCCCTCGGGAGCGAGCGTGAACAGGAAGCGGCCGGTGTTGCGGATCGCGGCCGCGGTGTCGCGCAGCCGCCGCAGCAACGGGCGGTTCCCCGGCAGCAGCGCCTGCAGGTCCTTGAAGACGTAGAAGCCGCGCGGCCCCTGTGTCTCCAACCAGCGCAGCGCGGTAATCGGGTCCTCCGTGCCGGGCTGGCCGGTGAGGCCGTCGAGGCAGTTCCAGGTGACCACCGGCAGCGGCTGCGGCTTGGCGCTGGCGGCGAAGCGCTGGATCAGCCGCTCGATGCGGTCCTCCTCGTTGGACAGGACCATGATGAGGGGGTAGGCGCTGGCGAGCGCGGTGTGGATCTGTTCGACGGT
>NCBR01000205.1 GCA_002279285.1 Acidobacteria bacterium 37-71-11 | reverse complement strand
GGTTTTGATGTGGAAATTACCGAGGCCCATCATCGTCATAAAGTAGATGCTGCCCACCACTGCCCCTTCGTTGGAGTGGAAGCCGTAGCGCAGCGCGTCGGGTTCCGACATCTCGTCGAAAGGGAAGAACAGGCCCTCGTCCGGCGCCGTGCGAGTCACGAGGAGGATCACCTTCCCGTTGTGGTCGTGGTCCGGACACGGCCCGAACAGCGCCACCTCGCGGGGGTAGATCGTCCCGTCGAAGACGTCGACCGCGTTCTCGATCTGGCGGGCCTCGTCGGCCGGGCCGAGGGCCGAGAATCGGTACCCCTCTTCCTGGTACACGGCGACCGCGCGGCCCTCGCGGACCAAGCGGGCATGGACCTCGACCTGGGTCGGCTGCAGGGCGCCGCCGTCCACCGCCCAGAACGACCGCACCTCCGGAAAGAGTGCCGCCGCAGCGACGAGCGGGAGTGCGATGGTAATCATCGTGTCGAGCCTCCGGTCACCGACTCCTCGAGTGTACCCTGGATTGGAGCTGTGGTCTGCCCGGGGTTCGAGGTCGCCGGAGAAACCGGCTACAATCGAATTCCATGATCTTGCAGGCGCTGGCCTGGTATCTGGTGGTGGCGGCGGGTGGCGCGGTGATGACGGGCGTGCTGCGCCGTCTCGGCGTCGGCGCCGGAGCGAGCTGGGCGGTGGCGCGGGTGATTGGGTGGACGCTGCCGGCATACGTCGCCTGGCTGGCCGGCTGGCTCGGGCTGGCGTCGTGGTGGTGGGTCGGCCTCGTGGTCCTCGCCGCTCTCGCGTGGTGGGGACGCAGCGTGTGGCGCGACGTGAGTCCCCGCATGCTCGTGGAAGCCGAACTCGTCGGGTTGGTAGCGTTCCTGTTGCTGGCGTTTCTCCGGCTCCCCGCGATGGCCGTGACCGCCACCGAGAAACCGATGGACCTCGCCATCCTCGCGACGCTGCTCCGGCCGGGGACGATCCCTCCCCTCGACCCGTGGCTGGCGGGGCATGCGCTGCCCTACTACTACTGGGGTTTCGCTCCGTGGCTGTTGCCCGCCAAGCTGATCGGCTTCGCCCCCGACGTCGTCTTTAACCTGCTGGTGCCGACGCTCGCGATGGTGAGTGCACAGGGGGCGTGGGCGCTCGCCCGCGCGCTCGGCGGTAGCCGGCGCACCGGCGTGATGGCCGGTTTTCTCGTCGTTTTCGCCGGGACGTTCGACGGCTGGCGCCAGCTCTTCGCGGGCGCGGCGCTCTCCGCGATCAACCTGTGGCCGGCCTCGCGGGCGATCAAGGGCACGATCACCGAGTTCCCGCTCTTTACCTTCCAGCTCGGCGACCTGCACCCGCACCTGCTGTGCATCCCCCTGATGCTCGCCGCGGTCTTCCTCGCCCGCGCGCTCGCCACCGCGAGGTCGCCATGGGTGCCGGCGGCGCTCGTGACCTCCGTGCTCTACGGCGCGGCGGCCGCCGCGAACCCGTGGTGCGCGATTCCGCTCGGCGCGGCCATCCTCCTCGTGGCGGTGGCCGGCGAGACCGGGCTCGTGCGGCCGGCGGGGAGGGGGCTCAAGCTGTGGGCGGGTGTGGCCGGGGTGGGTGCGCTCGGCTGGGCCCTGTTCCTTCCTTTCTGGCTCAACTTCCACCCCCCCGCCCAGGGTTTCGGCCTGGTCACGACGCCGACGAGGACCGACGAGATGCTGCTCCTGCTCGGCGGCGCGCTGATCCCGATCGCCCTGGTCGGGTGGGAGCTGTCGTGGCGGGAGGGCGGCGCCGAGGCCGCGCGCCGGCAGTTCGCCCGGGCGCTGTGGCTCGCCGGGATGGCGCTGGCGGCGGCGGTGACGCGGCGGCCGCTCCTGGCTTTGGCGGGCGGAGTTGGAGTTGTGCTCGCGGCGGCGCTGCGCGGCAGGACGCGGCGGGCACGCCCGGTCTTCGCCCTCGGGCTCGTCCCCCTCGGCCTGCTCGCGTTCATGGAGGTCTTCTACTTCAAGGACCCCTACGGGGCCGAGTACTACCGCATGAACACGGTGTTCAAGGCGACGACCATGGTGTTCACCTTCCTTGGGGTGGTCGGCCCGGTCGCGCTGGGGTGGCTGCGGCGGCGGCGGCCGGCACTGGCGGTCGGCGGCGCCGCGCTGGCGCTGCTCGCCGGGGTGCCGCAGCTCGCGACGCTCAGCGGCCGCGCCCTCGGCGTCTGGCCGCCGGGGTGGGGCGGTCTCGGCTGGATGGCCCCGGGCGAAGCGGCGTCGGCGGCGTGGTTGCGGGACCGGCCGCGAGGGACCGTCCTGATCGAGGGGATCGGTAACGCCTACTCTGACGCGGCCCGGATGTCATCGGCGTCCGGCGTGCCGGCGGTGCTGGGCTGGGAGAACCACGAGAGCGTCTGGCGCGGCGGCGGCATCGACCAGGTGACCGGGAAGCGCAAGGCGGCGATCGAGAAGCTGTACAAGTGCGGCAACCCGGCCGAGGTGCAGCGGATCGCCCGCGCTCTCGGGGCGCGCTACATCGTGGTGGGGAGCGTCGAGACGCGGCTCTACCCCGCAAGCGGACTTCAGGCGGTGCTTCAGTCGGGACCGGCCGCGTTCCACTCAGGCGTGTGCACGCTGGTGGAGGTGAAGCCGTGAAGGGGGCGGCGATGGGGCGCAGGGAGCGCCTGGCCTGGACGGCGCTGATCGGCTTCGCACTCGTACTGCGGCTCTGGGCGCTCGGCGCGCGGCCGCCCCACCACGACGAGGCGATCCACTGCGACTTCGCCTACAACCTCATGACGCAGGGCACCTACGAGTACGACCCCACGTACCACGGCCCGCTCATCTACTACGTGATGGCGCCCCTGTTCGCGATCCTCGGCGTGAGCACGCTGGTGGGGCGCCTGTACCCGGCGCTGGCCGGCGTCGCGCTGGTCGCGCTCCCGCTCGCGCTGCGCCGGCGGCTCGGGCCCGGCGCGGCGTGGTGGACCGGTCTGCTGCTCGCGATCTCGCCCGTTCTCCTGTACTACTCGCGGTTCGCCAGGGAGGACGTGCCCGTGGCCTTCTTCACCGCGCTGGCGTTCGTCCTGTTCCTGCGCGTGCGGCGGAAGGGGTGGAGAGTGATCCCATGGATCGGCGCCGCCGCCGCCGGCCACGCCGTCATGAAGGAGACGATCTACGTCACGTTGCCCCTGGTCGGGTTCAGCGCGTACGTGGTGGCTCTGCGGGAAGGGGTCTGGGTCAGCATCCGCAAGGCGTTTGCGTGGATCGACAGGTACCGCGTCGCGGTGGGGACCGCGATCCTGTGGTTCTTCGCCATCACCGTGACGTTGTTCACGGTGTTCTTCATGCACCCCGGGGACTGGATGTTCCCGGTCAAGGCGATCACCTACTGGTACAAGCAGCACGAGGTGCAGCGCGTCGGCGGCCCGTGGTTCTACTACCTGCCGCGCTTGGCGCTCTACGAGTTCCTGCCGATCGTCGCGGCGCTGGCCTGGGCGGTGCGGCGGCGTCGGCGCCTCAAGCGCTTGGAGGTGTTTTGCCTGGCGTGGGGGTTCTCGTCGATTGCGATGTACGCCTACCTCGGCGAGAAGACCCCGTGGCTGCTCGTGCACCAGGTGTTGCCGTTCATCCCGCTCGCCGGCGCGCAGCTCGCGCGCACGTTTTCGCCGCGCGGGCGCTGGTGGTCGCGCTCGCTCGCGATCACCGGCCTCCTGGCTACGGGCTGGAGCGCGCTGGCGTCCAGTTTCCTGTACCCGGCGATCACCACCTCGAACCCCCACGCGGAACTCATCGTGTACGTGCAGACCACCCCCGAGGAGAAAGCCCTGGCCAACGAGGGGCGGGCCCTGGCGGCCACCCACCCGGAGGGCGTCGTGGCCGCGGTGGACGGGGAGGGGAGCTGGCCGCTGTCGTGGCAGTGGAAGAGGATCCCGGTGGCGTGGTGGGTGGAGGATGTGGCCGGGATGACGCCGGCGGCGGTCGTGCGCTGGTTCTTCACGCGGCTGGCGTGGTCCCCGATCGGCGCGACGGACGTCCTCGTGTTCGAGGCGAAGCAGAAATAGCGCGCTGGCGCAAAGGAAGGCGGAACGTGAGCGTCGAACTGTCGGTCGTGGTCCCGATCTATGACGAGCAGGAAAGCGTGCCCGAGCTGTACCGCAGGCTGACCGAGGTGCTCGGAGCCACCGTCGCGTCGTACGAGGTCGTGCTGGTGGACGACGGCTCCCACGACCGCACGTGGGAGCTGATCAGGGACCTGGCGGCGCGGGACGCCCGCGTCAAGGGCCTCTCGTTCTCCCGCAACTTCGGTCACCAGATGGCGTTCACGGCCGGTCTCGACCACGTCGACGGCGAAGCCGTGGTCATCATGGACGCCGACCTTCAGGACCCGCCGGAGCTGATCCCCGAGCTGGTGGCGCGCTGGCGCGAGGGGTACGACGTCGTCTACGCGGTGCGCGCGAAGCGGCACGGCGAGACCGCGTTCAAGCTCGTGACCGCGGCCGCGTTCTACCGCGTACTGCACGCCATCACCAACGTGGAGATCCCCGTGGACACCGGTGACTTCCGCCTGATGAGCCGCAAGGCGGTGGCGGCGTTCCGCAGGTTCTCCGAGCACCACCGTTTCACCCGGGGCATGGTCTCGTGGCTGGGGTTCCGCCAGGTCGGCGTGCCGTACGTACGGGCGCCGCGGCATGCGGGGGAGACCAAGTATCCGTTGCGCAAGATGCTCCGCCTCGCGAGCGACGGCATCACCTCGTTCTCCTACCTCCCGCTGCAGCTCGCGACCTGGGTCGGGGTCGCCGTCGCCGGACTCGCCGCGGTGGCGCTCGTGACGACGATGGCGGTGAAGGCCGCGGGTTCGCCGCTGCCGTGGCTGTGGGTCGCGATCGCAGGCCTCGCCCTGCTCGGCGGGCTGCAGCTGATCGCCATCGGCCTTCTCGGCGAGTACGTCGGGCGCGTCTTCGACGACGTTCGCGGCCGGCCGCTCTACCTCGTCGGGGAGACCGTCGGGTTCGGACCGGCGGAACGGCGCCCCGCGACGGGCGTCACGGCGTGACGGGCGGGTCAGGGCGCTACGCCTCGGCTTCGGCGATCGCCGCGGCGGGGTCGGCGGTCCCCTGGATCACGCGCTGCAGGCCCGGGAAGTAGCGGTCCATCACCGTCAGGCCGATGAGCAGGAGGTTGGAGAACTGGGCGTGGGTAAGTTCCGCGTCCTCGAGGTCCGCCGAGCACTTGAAGCGGACCTCGCCGTCACTGACGTCGAACTCGAAGCTCCCGAGCAGGAGGCCGTAGTTCGCGCGGGTGAGGAACTCCATCACCTCGCGGCGCCTGGCCTCCGGGACCTTCCCCTCGACGAACGTGAGGAAGCGCACGATCGGGTGATCGGCCTCCACGACGGCGATCAGGCGGTAGTTGCCGTGCTCGCCCGCGGCGCCCATCTCGACGGCCTGGTGGCCGGGCAAGCGGGTGAACTCCCAACCGTCCTGCTCGAAGTAGCGCACGATGGTCTCGAAGAGCGACGACACTCTCACCTCCGGCCGGGATGCGGAACCCGCCTAGGTTGGACTGGGGCCATCACGGTGTCAACCCCCGCGCGGAGTGGCCCGCGCGGGGTGGGCGGCCGCGGGGATGCTACTCTCGCGCCGTGATCAGGCTCGCTCTCGTCGGGCCGTCCTGGCCGCTGCGCGGAGGGATCGCGAGGACGACCACGGCGCTCGCGGCCGCGCTCGAAGCGCGCGGTAACCTGGCCGGGTTTTGCGTGCCGGCCCGCCAGTACCCGGCGTTCATCTACCCCGGAGCCCACGACGCGGACCCCGGCGCCTGCCCGCGCCTCGCGGCGGCCGAGGCAGTGTTCGGCGCCCTCGAGCCGTGGAGCTGGCCCCGCCTCGCGCGCCGCCTGCGGGCGCTGAAGGCGGATGCGTTGGTGGTGCCGTACTGGACGGCGGCGTGGGCGCCGCTCGAACTGTTCCTGCTGAGCCGCGGGATCGCCCCGGTGGTCGCGATCGTCCACAACCCCGCCGACCACGGCGCCGGCGCGCCCTCGCGCGCCGCCGCACATGCCGTGCTCGGGCGGTGCGCGGCGTTCATGTGCCACGCGCACAGCGTCGCGCAAGCTCTTGGGGAGCGTTTCGCGGGGACGCCTCTTTCGGTGCACCCGCTGCCGGGAGACGCGCCCCCGGCCGCGGACCGCGCCGCCGCGCGGGCGCGGTTCGGCCTTGCCCCGGCGACGGTGGCGGTGCTGAGCTTCGGGCTCATCCGGTCGTACAAGGGCGTCGAGGTGCTGCTCGATGCCGTGGCGCACATCCCCCGCTCGGTGCCGCTGACCGTGCTACTCGCCGGGGAGCCGTGGGGCGGCCTCGGGGCGGCGCTGGAGCGCAGGCTGCGGGCGGCCGATCTCGCGGGGAGGGTGGTGGCGAGCCTCGGCTGGGTGCCGGAGGCCGAGACCGGGGCGTGGTTCGCCGCGGCCGACGCCGTGGTGCTCCCGTACCGCAGCGCGACCGGCTCGGCGGTGGCCGCGCAGGCCCTGGCGGCGGGACTGCCCCTGGTTGCGAGCGCGGTGGGCGGGCTCGCCGATGTGGTCGAGGACGGCGTCAGCGGACTGCTCGTGCCGCCGGGAGATGCGGGCGCGCTGGCCGCGGCGCTGGTGAGGATCGCGGACGGCGCAGTGCGGGCGAGGCTGCGGACGGGAGCGGCCGCGGCCGCAGGCGGCTGGAGCTGGGACGGGTATGCGGCGGCGCTCGAGGCGCTGGCGCGACAGGCGGCCGGTGCGGCGCCGAGAGGGGAAAGGGCGAGCCGTGGCTAGGCGTGTGCTCGTGGTCTCGTCGCGCTTCCCCTGGCCGGTCGTCACCGGCGACCGTATCCGGGCCCTCGCCTGGCTGCAGGCGCTCGCGCTGCGCGCCGGCGTCACGCTCGTGGCGCCGCCCGGGGTGGTCCCGAGCGGCGCGCCCCCGTTCAGGTTCGTCGCCGCCCGGCGGTCGCTGACCGCTCTGGCGGTGGCGGCGGCGCGCGCGGTGGCAGAGGGATTCCCGGCGACGGCACTGCTCGCCGCCGGGTACGACTGGCGTGGTGCGCTGGCCCGGGCGCAGGACGGGGCCGGCGCGTTCGACGCGGCGGTCGTCCTGTTGGCCCGTCTCGACCCGTGGGTGGTGCGCGACATCCGGGCGGAGCGGATGGTTTTCGACGCGGTCGACTCACTCGCCGCGAACCTCGAGGCGCGCGCGGCGGCCTCGCGCGGACCGGCACGCTGGCTGTGGCGGTGGGAGGCGGCGCGCACCCGGCTTCTCGAGAGCGACGCGGCGCGTCGCTACGACCGGACCCTGGTGGTGGCCGAGGCGGAACGGGCGGCGTTCGGGGAGCGGGCCGCGGCGATCTTCCACGGCGTCGAGCTGGACCCACCCGCGACGGGTGATCGCGACTTCGATGTCGGGTTCTGGGGCCGTCTCGCGTACTTCGCCAACCGGGACGCCGCCCGGCTCGTGCGCGAAGAGATCTGGCCGCGGATCCGGGCGCACAGGCCTGAGGCCACGCTGCTCGTCGCCGGCGCCGACGCCCCCGCCGCGGTCCGCGGCTGGCACGGGCGCGACGGGATCACGGTCGTCTCGCCGATGGAAGACCGCGCCGCCCTGTTGCGGCGGGTCAAGGTGGCGCTGTTCCCGCTGCGCTTCGGGACCGGGCAGTCGAACAAGGTACTCGAGGCCGCCGAGGCTTCGTGCGCGCTGGTCGCCACCCCCGAGGCGGTGCGCGGACTCGATGCGATCGCCGCCGGGACCGCGCTGGCCACGAAGCCGGAAGAGCTCGCCGCGCGGGTGATCGAGCTGCTCGACAACCCCACGGCGGCCCGGGCCGCCGGCTCGGCACTGCGCGCCGCCGTCGAGCGCGAGTACTCGCGCGCGGCGGCATGCGAGCGCCTCGCCGCCGCCGCCCTCGGCGAGCCGGATCCCGGGTAATCCGTCGCTCGCCCGGAATAGGCGATAGGCGCCTGTGTCCACGAGGGCGGGCGGTCGTCTGGTTCGGAGGGCAGGAGGAAGCGCGCCCGGCGGTCGCGCCCCACACAGAGGCACGACGCGTCCCTGTTCCAATGGGGGCTGCGTCCGCCGGGCGCGCGATCGGTGCCTTCCACGAGCAAGAGCTCGGTCCCCCGTGGCGCGGGCGCCCTCGCCCGCGCACCTCTGTGTCTTCGCCTCTCCGCTACCAGCCTTTGCCGAGCTCGGCAAGCGCGCCGGCCGGGTCGGCGCCGAGGTGCAGGTGGAGCACCTTGCGGCGAGCCTCCGCCAGGGCCTCGATGTCGCCGATCGCCTGGGCGAGCCGGAGCTGCCCGAGCGTGTGGGCTTGGCCGGGGATCGGGAGGTCGGCGCGGGGGGTGCCGGTCAGCACGACCGGCACGATTCGCGCCGGACCGCCCTTGTGCAGCTGGCCGGTCGAGTGCAGGTAGCGCGGGCCGAACGCCGCGGTGACCGGGACGCGCAGCGAGTTCGACAGTGCGTGCGCCAGCGCCGCCAGCGCTGCAGCCACGGCGGGCCGCTCGGGGAGGTAGGCGAGCAGGGCGACCGCGTCGTCCGCGCCGACGCCGCGGAGGTGCTCGGCCAGCGCCACCCGCGGCGCCGGGGTCGCGGGCGGCGGGGCGAGGCGGCCGCCGGCGAGCGCGGCGCGCGCCTTGTCCTTGGCGCGCACCACGTCGGGCTCGTCGAACGGGTTGACGCCGAGCAGGTAGCCGGCGAGCGCGGTGGCGAGCTCGAGCGTCACGAACGCCTCGCCGAGGCCGTCCGGGGCGAGGCGCCAGCGCGCCACGAGGTTCGTGGCGGCGACGCCGTCAAGCGCGCGGTCGAGCGCCGTCGTGTCCTCGCCGGCGAGCCGGGGCGAGAGGAAGACGGTT
>NCBR01000381.1 GCA_002279285.1 Acidobacteria bacterium 37-71-11 | reverse complement strand
CAACCGGCCGGTGAGCAGATCGTTGAACCGGCTCACGACGAGGCCGAAGCGGGCTCCTTTGGCGTCGAGCATTCCTTCGTACGTGCGCGGCATGCCCTTCTCCTTTCGAGCATTGTATGCCGCCCTCCGGCGGCCGACAAGACGAACGGCGCGGCTCGTCGCTGTGGGGGTTGCATTTTTGAGAATTCGGTGTTAGCTTGCCCTTGTGAACGTCTTCACGTTGCGCTGTGGCGACAAATGACGCGTAACGGCAGGCGATGAGATTGACAACAGAACTTCCCCGGTGGGGCGCCCCGCAGGGTACCGCCGTTGGATCTCCCCCCCAAGTCATCCGACTTTCGGTTCCCACCGCCCCGCCGGGGGGTTTCTTTCTCTAAGAGCGCCGGGGGCGAGGGCACATGTCGTCCCCATCGCCGCGTGCAGCCGGAGCCGCACCTGCCGTCGCCAGGTAGAATCGGCGCGGCGGTGACGCACCGGGACCACGCCCCCGTGACGGACCCCCGAGGAGGAGCGGTCATGAAGCGCATGCTCTCTGGGAACGAAGCGATTGCCCGCGGCGCATGGGAGGCGGGGGTCCACCTCGCGGCGGCGTACCCAGGCACCCCTTCCACCGAGATCCTCGAGGAGCTGTCGCGGTTCCCGCACGTCTACTGCGAGTGGTCGACGAACGAGAAGGTCGCCGTGGACGTGGCCGTCGGCGCCGCCTACGCGGGCCGGCGCGCCCTCGCGACCATGAAGCACGTCGGCCTCAACGTGGCGGCGGACTCGTTCTTCTACGCCTCGTTCACCGGCGCCGAGGCTGGGCTGGTGATCGTGTCCGCCGACGACCCGGGGATGCACTCGTCGCAGAACGAGCAGGACAACCGCCGCTTCGCCCAGTTCGCCCGCGTGCCGTGTCTGGAGCCCTCCGACTCGCAGGAGTGCAAGGACTTCGCCATCGCCGCATTCGACCTCTCGGAGACGTTCGACACGCCGGTGCTGCTGCGCACGACGACGCGCACCAACCACTCTTCGACCCCGGTCGAACTCGGCGAGCGGACGGACGTCGCGCCGCGGCGCAAGAAGTTCCCGCGCGACCCGGCCAAGTACGTGATGATCCCGGCCAACGCCCGCGCGCGACACCCGCTCGTCGAGCAGCGCGTGCTCGACCTCGCCGCCTGGGCCGAGACGACGCCGCTCAACCGCATCGAGTGGCGCGACCGGAGCGTCGGCATCGTCACCGCCGGCATCGCCTACCAGTACGCGCGCGAGTGGAGCAGGAGATCCGCCTCCTCGGCATCGCCTGCGAGGGCAAGTCGATCTTCCCCCTCTGCGGCGAGCTCGACCCGACCGTGGTCCGCCGCGCGGCGGCCGCGGCCGGCCTGGCGGTGGACCGGCCTCCGGTCGCCGCCGCCGCCCTCGATCTCCCCGAGCTGCCGGCCCGCCCGCCGGTGCTGTGCGCCGGCTGCCCGCATCGCGGCGTCTTCCAGCTCCTGTCGAAGAAGAAGGCCGCGGTCAGCGGCGACATCGGGTGCTACACGCTCGGCCTGCTGCCGCCGTTGTCCGCGATCCACAGCTGCGGCTGCATGGGCGCCGGGATCGGCGTCGCGCACGGCGCGGCCAAGGCCGGGATCGGCGAGCGCATGGTGGCGGTGATCGGCGACTCGACGTTCTACCACACCGGCATGCCGGCGCTCGCCAACGTCGCCTACAACCGCGCCAACGTGCTGACGATCATCCTCGACAACCGCACCACCGCGATGACGGGCCACCAGTCGAACCCCGGCACCGGCATCACGCTGCAACACCAGGAGACCGAGGTGATCGAACTGGAGCCGCTGGTGCGCGCCCTCGGCATCCGCCACATCGCGACGGTTGACTCGTATGACGTCGCCGGCCTCGAGAAGGCGTACAAGGAGCTGATGGCGCACGACGAGCCGGCCGTCCTGGTGGCGCGCCGCGAGTGCGCGCTCCTGCCCGAGATCCGCAAGCGCTGGGTGGCGCTCGAGGTCGTCGAGGAATCGTGCACCGGGTGCGGCATCTGCTTCCGCATCGGCTGCCCGGCGATCCTCAAGAGCGAGGAGATGGACGCGAAATCCGGCAAGCCCCTGGCGCTGATCGACGCCGACGCCTGCACCGGCTGCGAGGTGTGCGCCCAGGTCTGCCCGCACGACGCGATCCTCACCCGCGACCAGATTCGCGAAGCGCGGGAGCACCAACCCGCGAGCTGCTCGACTCCGATCGACGGGGGGAACTGAGCCATGCCCAGTCAGAGTGCGTTCTCGTTCGTCCTCGTCGGCGTCGGCGGCCAGGGCACGCTTCTCGCGAGCAACATCCTCGCCGAGGTCGGCCTCGCGGCCGGGTTCGACGTCAAGAAGTCCGAGGTGCACGGGATGGCGCAGCGCGGCGGCAGCGTGGCCTCCCAC
>NCBR01000380.1 GCA_002279285.1 Acidobacteria bacterium 37-71-11 | reverse complement strand
GGCGGCGACCATCGCCGCGCCGGAGTTGCCGGCGGTCACGTACGCGCACGCCTGGCCGTCGCGGACGAGCCGAGCCGCCTCCGCCATCGAGGAGTCGCGCTTGCCGCGGACCGGCGCCGTCGGCGGGTCGTCCATCGCCACCACTTCGGCGGCGTCTACGATCTCCAGGCCGTTCGGGACGCCGCCGGCTTGCGCCAGCTGCCGGCGCAGCACGGCCTCGCGCCCCACCAGGAGGACCCGCGCCCCGAACTGTCGCACCGCCTCGACCGCGCCCGCCACCGTTGCCGCCGGGGCGTGGTCCCCCCCCATCGCGTCCAGGGCTACCGCACCCGAAACCGCCTTGGTCATGCCTCGACCTGGGTCAGGCAATCTCCTCGACGTGCAGGACCTGACGGCCCTCGTACATGCCGCAGTGCTGGCACACGCGGTGCGGCTGCTTCGGCTGGAAGCAGTTCGGGCATACCGACTGGGCCGGCTCGGCCAGGTGATCATGCGCCCGCCGCCTGTCGCGGCGCGCCTTGGAATGACGACTCTTTGGGTTGGGCATCGGAACAACCTCCCGCGTCTACTCGTTCGGCCGCCAGCCAGCCAGCGGCGTGAACCGGTCATCGGTGCTCTGTGGGGGGCACGAACACGCCCCCAGGTTGAGGTTTGCGCCGCAGCGCGGGCAGATCCCGCGGCAGGTCTCGGCGCACAACGGTTTCATCGGCACGGCGAGTGCGAACTGCTCGGCCGCCAGCTCGGCGACGTCCACGAACGGCTCCTCGAAGAAGCGCACTTCGAGGTCGTTGCGGCCCAGCCGCGTCTCGTCATCCTGCGGCGCCGCCGCCGCCGGCAACAGGTGCAGCTCCACCGGCTCCGCGAAGGCGAACTCGAACTCGGCCAGGCATCGGCCGCACCGCAGCCTGGCGCTCCCGGCCACCCGGCCCTCGAGCAGATACCCCTTCCCGGCCCGCTCCACCCGGCCGGAAAGTTCCACCGGCGCAACCGACACCACGTCCACCCCGCCTGCAGCGGGTGGTACGACCGGCCGCTCGTCGAACTCCTGCGGCTCGGTGTCGGCATGGGTCAAGTCGATCCGGAGCACACGCTTCCCCCTTTCGGGGACCGTGCAGCATAGCAACAGCGCCCCGCCGCGTCAAACCCGGATAGGCTTCGCCTTCTTGCCCTGCGGGCCGCTGACGACCACGGGTGCCCCGGGCTTCCTCTTCACTGCGTGAGGCTGTTTTGTTTTGCCCCGCTGGCTGCGGCCGTGTCGCTCGGGCGGCGCATCGAGCGCCGCCCTCCGACCCGCCTGCGCGTGCGACCGAGCAGGGCGTCCCGCGGTGGGGCCCCTCGCTG
>NCBR01000204.1 GCA_002279285.1 Acidobacteria bacterium 37-71-11 | reverse complement strand
GTTCGACTTCTCGCGCGACCTCTTCCCGCGGCTGCTCGCCGCCGACGCCAGGCTCTTCGGCCACGTCATGCGCGGCTACTGGCGCGACATCGGCGACCCGGAGTCGTACCTCGCGGCGCACCGCGATTACTTTCAGGGGGCCCTGCGGCTGACGCCCCCGGGCGAGTTGCGCCAGATCGGCGGCAAGCCGTTTTGGATCGAGGACAGCGCCGAGATCGACTCCAGCGCCGAGGTCCGCGGCACCGTCGTGATCGGCCCGAGTTGCCGGATCGGGGCCGGGGTGCGCCTCGAGGACGTCGTGCTCGGCCCGGGCACGGTCGTCGAGGCGCGGGCCGAGCTCCGGCGCACGGTCACATGGGAAGAGGCCCTGCTCGGCGAGGGCACGCGCATCGAGGGCGCGGTGCTGGGAGCGCGTGTCCAGGCGCGCGCCGGGACGGTCGTCGAGAAGGGCGCCGTGATCGCGGACGACACCGTCCTCGGCGAGGAGGTCAGGGTCAAGGAAGGCGTCAAGATCTGGCCCGCCAAGGTCGTCGAGGACCACGCGGTGGTCTACTCGAACCTCGTCTACGCGGAGCGCTGGCGGACATCGGCGTTCGAGGAGGGCGCCGTCACCGGCCTCACCAACCTCGAGCTCACCCCCGAGGTCACGGCCCGCCTCGGCGCCGCGTACGGAACGCTGCTGCAGCCTGGGAGCACGATCCTCACCGTGCGCGACGACCATCCGGCCTCGCGCATGCTGCGGCGCGCGTTCGTCGGAGGGATGAGCTCGACCGGCGTCAACGTCGTCGACCTCGGCGTCCTGCCGGTGCCCGTGATGCGTCACAAGCTGGAAGGGTTCGGGGAGGTGGGCGGCGTCGCGTTCCAGCAAGTCCAGCTCGTGCGCGGGATGACGTCGATCCGTTTCTTCGACGACCACGGCCTCGACATCTCGACCGGCTTCTCCAAGTCGGTCGAGCGGATCTTCCTGCGGGAGGAGTTCCGGCGCGCCCAGCACCAGGAGATCGGCGTCATCTTCGAGCATCCGCGGTTGGTGGACTTCTACGCCGAGTCGTTCCTGAAGGCGCTCGCAGTCGATTCGATCAGGGCGCAGCACACACGCGTCGTCGTCGATTACGCGCACTCCGCCGCGGTCGTCGTGCTCCCCCGCCTCCTCTCCGAACTCGGGTGCGACGTCGTCACGCTGAACGCCCACACCGGGGGCGTCCACGAGGCGCTGCTCGCGAGCGAGATCGCCCTGGCGCGCCAGCGTCTCGCCAAGATCGTGGCCTCGCTCGAAGCGGACATCGGCATCTGGCTGCACCCGAGCTGCGAACGGATGGTGCTGGCCGACCGCAACCAGCGCCTGTGGTCGGACCTCGACCTCGCGGCTCTGATGGTGGCGGCGGTCTGTGCGGCCGACCTGCCTCCCGGCGAGGTCGTGCTCCCCGCCTACGCCCCGTCCACGTTCGCCGCGGCGCTGGCCGCCGCGGGCCACCGGATGCGCGAGACGCTGTCGGCGCCGCGCGCGCTCACCGAAGCCTCCCGCCAGAAGGGCGTCCTGTTCGCCTCCGCCGGCGAGGGCGACTTCATCTTCCCCGGCCTCCACCACGCCCCCGACGCGCTCTTCGCCCTCGGCAAGCTGCTCGAGCTGCTGGCGCGCGCCGGCCGCCCGCTCGCAGAGGTCGCGAAGGCCGCCCCGGCGGTGCCCGTGGCGCAGGCGACCGTGGCGTGCCCGATGGAGCGCAAGGGCGAGGTGATGCGGCGCTTCGCCGAGGGCGTGCAGGGGCAGGAGACTTCCTTCCTGGAGGGGATCAAGGTCGCCGTGGACGGCGGCTGGATCCTCTTGCGCCCCGACCGGGTCGCAGCGACGCTGCACATCCACGCCGAAGCGAGCACGGCTGAGGCCGCCGGCAAGTTGCTCCGCTCTCACCGGGACGAGGTGCAGCGGCTGGTGAGGAGCGCCTGAACCCGCGATGGCGAAGCTGACGTTCCTCTGGCACCTGCACCAGCCCCAGTATCGGACTGCCGACGGGGTGGTGCACGCTCCGTGGGTGTTGCTGCACGCCGCCGGCGAGTACCTCACGCTCGCCCACGCGCTCGGCTCCTCGGGACTCGGCGGCCAGGTCCTCAACCTCACGCCCGTCTTCCTCGACCAGCTTGCCGCATACCGCGACGGCCGCGCCCGCGACCCGCTGCTGGAGGCGCTCGCAATACCGGCGCGCGAACTCACCCCTGAAGCGAAGCGGGAGTTGCTGCGCTGGGGTTTCCTGCTCCACCCCAACCAACTCCGCCGTTTCCCCCGCCTGACCGAGTTGGCCGCGGCCGCGGTGGGGGGGACGGGCGAGGATATCGCCCGTCGCTTCACCCTCCAGGACCTCAACGACCTGCAGGTCTTGCTGGTGCTCGCCTACGCCGCGCCGAACCTCCCCTGGGAACCCGAACTCGCCGACCTGGCGGCTCAGGGCTCGGGGTTCGGCGAGAGCGCCCGGCGGCGCGCGGCCGCATGGCTGGCGGCGTGCCCGGGCCGCCTCCTCGACGCGTACCGCCGCCTCGCCGCGACGGACGGGATCGAGATCGCGACCTCGCCGTGGGCGCACCCGATCATCCCGCTGCTCATCGACACCCGGATCGTGGCCGAGTCGTGGGCGCCCCATCCCGCGCCAGCGGCCCCGGTGTTCACGGCCCCCGACGACGCCGCGGCCCAGATCCGAGCCGGCCTGGAAACCGCGAGGTCGTTCGGCTTCGAGACCTCCGGCTGCTGGCCGCCCGAAGGTTCCGTGTCGGAGGCGGCGGTGGCCCTCTACGGGGCACACGGTGTGCGCTGGCTCGCAACCGACGAAGGGATCCTGGCGGCATCGCTCGGACGCAACCTTTCCGGGGAAACCGGGGTCGGCCACGAGCTCTTCCGGGCGTGGCGCCTGCCCGGCGCGGGACCCGCCCTCTTCTTCCGCCACCGCGGCCTCTCTGACTTCGTGGGGTTCCAGGCCGCCCACTTCCCCGACGAGGCGGATGCGGCCAGGGAGTTCGCCGGCCACCTCCGGCGCACCGCAGCGCACCTTGGAAGCGACGCCGGCATCGTGATCGCCCTCGACGGCGAAAACCCGTGGACGAGCTATCCCCAGGGCGGCGCGCGGTTCCTCGCCACGCTGGCGCAGGAGATCGGCCGGTCGTCGCAGCTGCGGCCGGCGACGCTCGCCCAACGCCTGCAGGAAGAAACGCCCGCGACCCTCCCGCGGCTCCACCCCGGCTCGTGGATCGGCGGTACGTTCGGGACATGGATAGGTCACGACGAGAAGAACCGGGCGTGGGAGACCCTGGCGCGGGTGCGGGCACTCGGCGCGTCCCGCGGCGGCCGCGCGTGGCTTGCCGCCGAGGGGAGCGACTGGTTGTGGTGGTTCGGCGACGACAACCCAACACTCCTGGCGCCCCTGTACGACGGGCTGTTCCGCGCGCACCTGCGCGATGCGTGCGCCGCCGCAGGGATCGTCCCGCCGATGGAACTCGCTGCGCCGATTCGCGCCGCCTCGACCCGCCTGACCGTCCCCCTTTCCCGGACCTGGCCGCCGCCCATGCTCGACGGCAGGACGTCGAGCTTCTTCGAGTGGTCGGTGGCGACATGGGTCGAGGCGCCGGCAGCCGCAAGGCGTCTCGCGCGCGCCGCCCTCCGCGCCGACGGCGACACCCTCTGGTTGCGGGTGGAAGCGAGAGCTGGGACCGGCCCACCCGTGCCGCTCGTGGTCACGATGGTCACACCGGGCTCGCGCACCGGGTGGAGGCTGCCGGAGGAGCTGCCCGGCCGCTGCGCCGTCGACCGCGTCCTCGAGGCCGCGCTGCCGCTGCCGCAAGGGGACGTCATGCTCGGACTCGAGTGCGGCGGCGAGCGGCTCCCCGCCGAGGGGCTGTGGCGGCTCGAGCTGGTCGAGGTGGACGAACAATGAGATGGCGCGTCAAGAACAGGAGCAGCGAATGTCCGAACTGAGGTTCGATCCGATCCGGAGGCGCTGGTCGATCATCGCCACCGAACGCCGCTTCCGGCCTCACGAGTTCAAGCGCCCCGGGCCAGACATACCGGGGGACGTCGGCGCCTGCCCGTTCGAGTACGGCAAGGAAGCCGCCACCCCGGACGAGATCTTCGCGATCGCGAAGGAACCCCGCCAGCCCAACAGGCCCAACTGGCAGGTCCGCGTCGTGGCCAACAAGTTCCCCGCGCTCAGGGTCGAGGGCGAACTCTCGCGCGAGGCGGTCGGCATGTTCGACCGGGTCAGCGGCATCGGTGCGCACGAGGTCATCGTCGAGACGCCGGACCACAATCGCCCTATGGCCGACATGAGCGCCGAGGAGATCGCGCTCGTCTTCCGGGCGTGGCGCGAGAGGCTCCTCGACCTGCGCCGCGACATCCGGATCCGCTACGTGCTGATCTTCAAGAACCACGGCCGCGAGGCGGGGGCGTCGCTGTACCACCCACACTCCCAGCTCATCGCGACGCCGATCATCCCGACCTATGTCGTCGAGGAGCTCAACGTCGCCCGCGAGCACTGGGCGCACAAGGAACGCTGCATCTTCTGCGACCTCATCCGCCAGGAGAAGGCTTTTGCCGACCGCGTGGCGCTGGAGACCGAGCGGTTCGTGCTGCTCGAGCCGTTCGCCGCCTCGTTCCCCTTTGAAACCTGGCTTCTCCCCAAGGACCACTGCCACGACTTCGCCCTCTGCAGCGACCAGACCCTCGACAACCTCGCGCGCTTGGTGCGTGACTTCCTGCGGCGCGTCCGCACCCTCCTGGACGACCCGCCGTACAACTTCGTCCTGCACCGAGTACGACTACCACTGGCACCTCGAGTTCATCCCCCGGATCACCCGCATCGCGGGGTTCGAATGGGGATCCGGCTTCAACATCAACCCGACGCCGCCCGAGGAGGCGGCGCGATTCCTGCGTGAGGTCACTGTCGAGGAAGGCAGTTGAAGTTGAGAATTGAAAGTTGACTTTCGACTACCTGTTGTCAACAGTCGACTAGGAGTTTCGCATGCGCATCGCACATCTCGCGTCGGAGGTCGTGCCGTTCTCGAAGACTGGCGGACTGGCCGACGTCCTCGGCGCGTTGCCTCCGGCTCTCGCGGATCTCGGGCACGACGTGACGGTCGTGGTTCCCGCCCACCGCACGACCCTCGGTGACGCGGTGCCGGGGAAGCGGAGCGGCGAGGTCGGCATACTTGGGTATACCGCCAAGGTCAGCGTGCTGCCCCACCGCGGAGTCCGTGTCGTGTTCCTGGACTGCCCGGCGCTGTACGTGCGTCCGGCCCTGTACTCTCTCGCCGGCCAGGACTACCCGGACAACCCGGTGCGCTTCGCGTTTTTCGCGCGGGCCGCACTCGCCGCGATCGCGAAGCTCGGCGGCGCGGAGATTGTCCACGCCCACGACTGGCAGGCGGCCCTGGCGCCGCTATTGCTGCGCCATGACGGCAAGACGCGCTTCGCCATGCCCGCCGCCAGGACCGTCCTCACCATCCACAATTTGGCCTACCAGGGCGGCTTCGCTCCCTGGGCCCTCGAGGCGTGCGGCCTGCCCCGGCGACTCTTCACCATGGACGTGCTTGAGTTCTACGGCGCCGTCAACTTTCTCAAGGGGGGACTGGTGAGCGCCGACGCGATCACCACCGTCTCTCCGACCTACGCCCGCGAGATCCTGTCGCCGCAGTTCGGATGCGGCCTGGACGGGGTGCTCGCCGCCCGCGGCAACGCCGTGTTCGGGATCCTCAACGGGCTCGACCTAGACGAGTGGGACCCTGCGCGCGACACGCACCTGGAGCGGACGTACGGCGTGGACGGCGCGGCCGAGGGCAAGCGGGCCGCGCGCGACGCGCTCGCCCGCGAACTTGGCCTGGCTCCGGGACGCCGGCCGCTGCTCGGCATGGTGTCGCGCCTGGCTGAACAGAAGGGGGCCGACCTGGTGACGGCGATGCTCGACGAGATCGTCGCGAAGGGTTTGGACGTCGTCGTCCTCGGCTCCGGCGAGCGGCGTTACGAGGAGGCGCTGCGCGCGGGTCAGGCGGCCCACCCCGGTCGGGTCGCCGCGGTGATCCGCTTCGACGAGCGTCTGGCGCACCGCATCTACGCCGCCAGCGACCTGTTCCTCATGCCGAGCCGCTACGAACCATGCGGCCTCGGCCAGATGATCGCGATGCGCTACGGCGCCCTGCCGGTGGTCACCCGCACCGGGGGCCTCGCCGATACCGTTGTCGACGCCGACGCCGGCGACGGCACCGGTTTTGTCCTCGCGGAGCTGACTCCGGCCGCTCTCATGGCCGCCCTGGCGCGCGCCCGCAAGGTCCTCTCCTCTCCGCGCAAGCTACAGACGATGCGAGCGACCGCCATGACGCGAGACTCTTCTTGGGGCGCCTCCGCCCGCGAGTACGTCGCGCTCTACGAGCGCGTCCTTGGCCTGCCCGCCCACGCCGCGGGCTGAACCCCGCGCCTACGAATCGGGCGATCTCCTCTTTCCGGAGGTCCCTGCGGCATCCGGGCGACGGGTCCTTTCTCGCCCGCGCCGAGGTGTAGCCGCGCCGCCGAGAGTGGGCCAGATGCTAGGAGGGCAAGGCGGTCGGACCGGAGCGTAGCCGGAGGCTACGTGAGGATCCGAACCGCCGCAGCTCGACAACGCAGATGGTCCGCTATCGGCGGCGCCACGGGCGGCGCCAGATCAGCTCTCTTCGACCGTGCGCTTCTTCCCGAAGATCCACGCCACCAACACTCCGAGGAGGTACAGCCCGATCATCGGGAGGGCGAACACGCACTGGGTCGGGATGTCGGGGGTCGGCGTGATGATCGCGGCGATGATGAAGATGACCAGCACCGCAAACTTGAAGTACTTGAGCAGGAACTTGGCGGTGACGATGCCGAACCGGGCCAGCACCATGATCAATACCGGCAGTTCGAACACCAGGCCGAGGCCCAGGATCACCTTGCTGGCCATCGAGAAGTACTCGTTGATCGTGATCACCTGGCGGAAATCCTGGCCGACCGAGAGCAGGAACTTGACGACCATCGGAAACGCGATCTTGTAGCCGAAGTAGCCGCCGCTGAGAAAGAAGACCGTCGTGAGAACGACGAACGGGACCACGATCGAGCGCTCGTGGCGGTACAGCGCCGGGGATACGAAGAGCCAGAACTGCCACAGGATGACCGGCGAGGCGACGAAGATCCCGGCCAGCAGCGCGACCTTCATGTACAGCATGAACGGGTCGACGAGGCCGGTGAACGCCAGCTTCTCCCCGGCCGGCAGGAACTGCGTGATCGGCACCGCCATCCAGGCGAAGAGCGGTTGCGCCCAGTACCAGCAGAGGAGGAAGCCGCCGATCACCGCCGCGATCGACCACATGATGCGCTTGCGGAGTTCCTCGAGGTGCTCGAGGATGGTCATGCGGCTGAGTTCTTCGCCGCTGTCGCCGGAACGTTGCGAAGCGTCGGCCATCGGCTACCTGGGCTCCATGGGTTCGGGTTTCGTGGTCTCGGGGCCGACTTCGGGGGTGACGGCGGTCGCGGGGGGTTGCGCCGCGGCGGGCTGAGCCGCCGGGGCCTGCACAGCGGGGGGTGTCAGCCTCGTTGCCTCCTCGACCTCGCGCTTTGTCTGCTTGAGTTCGTCCACGGCGATCTCCTCTTCGAGTGACCGCTGCAGGTCGTTCGTGGCGCGCTTGAACTCGTTCATCGCCTTGCCCAGCGTCCTGCCGATCTCCGGCAGCTTGCGAGGGCCAAACAGGAGCAGGGCGACGACGAAGATCATCAAAAGCTCGGGCAGCCCCAGCGATCCGAACATGCTCACCCCCCGCGGCGACCGGCCGCCTCCGGCAAGCGAAGTATAGTGTGCTACAGTCTCGATCCCAAGGGGGCAGGATGACGGCTCTGCGACGGGGACTCCTGGCGGCGGTGGTGATCGGAGCTGGGGCGCTGGCGGGCGCGGTGGCCGGCCAGGCGACCCACACCGAGTTCGCGTCCTCCGACAAGTTCATCGGGCGCTACACCGCGCTCCTGCGGTTGGTCATGGCCAACGCCCCACAGAAGGTCGAACCTTCCGATCTGGTGTACTCCAGCATCGACGGGATGCTCGCGTTTCTCGATCCCCACACCAACTTCCTCCGCCCCGACACTTGGGCGCAAATGCGCCAGCACCAGCAGGGGGCGTTCCACGGCATCGGGGTCATCATCTCCTTGCGCGGCGGCAAGATCACCGTCATCACCCCGGTCGAGGGCACGCCGGCGGCCCGCCTCGGCCTGCGCGCCGGCGACGTCATCGAGAGCGTGGACGGCAAGTCCACGGATGGGATGGACATCGACGAGGCGGCGCGACGGCTGCGCGGGCCCGAGGGTTCGACGGTCCGCATCACGGTTTCGCGCCAGGGCCTCGCCGCGCCGCTCGAATTCACGATCCAACGCGCCCGCGTCCCCTCGGACTCGGTGCGCTACTCGTTCATGATCGACAAGGATACCGGCTACATCAGGATCTCCGACTTCATCCGCACCACCGGCGACGAGGTGGGGCGGGCGCTCGCGCGGCTGCAGAAGGAGGGCGCGACCCGCCTGCTCCTGGACGTGCGCGACAACCCCGGGGGTCTCGTGGACTCCGCCGTCGCCACCGCCTCGATGGTCCTGGAACCCGGGCAGGAGGTCTTCTCGACCAAGGGGCGCACCGCCGACTCGTTCCAGGACTACCGCGCCGCCCGCGACGGGCTGCACTTCACCGGACCCGTCGTCGTGCTGGTGAACCGGGGGTCCGCGTCGGCGGCCGAGATCGTCGCCGGCGCCATCCAGGACCACGACCGCGGCATCCTGGTCGGCGAGACCACGTTCGGCAAGGGGGTCGTGCAGACGATCTTCCCGGTGCGCGACGCCGCTCTCGCGCTCACGACCGCCAAGTACTACACGCCGTCTGGGCGGTGCATCCAGCGCGATTGGGATTCGTTCTTCACCTCGCCCGAAGAGAGCAACGGCAAGGGAGCGCCGCCGCCACCCAAGGGACCCGTGTTCTACACCGACTCCGGCCGGAAGGTGTTCGGGGGCGGCGGCATCACGCCCGACCACGAGGTCCACCTCGGGGAGTACTCCGAACGGATGGCGCGCCTGCTCGCCAACTCGGCGTTCTTCCACTTCGCGGTCGACTACCTCGCCGACAAGCCCGACAAGGCCGCGGCGGCGCGGGCGTTCGTGGTGACCGACGACATCGTCAAGGCGTTCCGCGCCCAGGTCGTGGCCCAGAAGTGGCTCCCGGCCGCGGAGATCGACGCAGCGATCGCGGACCCCACCGACCGCCGCGAGATCGGGATCGCGCTGCGCTCGGAGGTCCTCAACGCCGGCGTCTCACTCGCCGAAGGCTATCGCGTGTTCCTCAACACCGACGAGCAGGCCCAGGCCGCCCTCACCTACTTCGGCGAGGCGGCGAAGCTCCAGGCGACCGCGAAAGACAGCGCCAAGCCGGCGCAAACCGCCGGCCGCGGCGCGGCGGTACCGGGCGCCTGAGCCCGGCGCAGCCCCGGCCCGAATAGCCGATCACGACCGGCCGTCCGCTGCTGCGGCCCGCGGTGCCCGCGGGGACGTGGGAGGAGAGCGTGAAAACGATCATCGAGCCGTTCCGCATCAAGGTCGTCGAGCCGATCCGGATGACCACGCGCGAAGAGCGCGCCGCCCTGATCGCCGCGGCCGGATACAACCCGTTCCGCCTCAAGGCGGAGCACGTGCTGATCGACCTCCTGACCGACTCCGGAACCGGCGCGATGAGCACGCACCAGTGGGCCGGCATCATGGAGGGCGACGAGTCGTACGCCGGGGCCCGGAGCTTCTTCCGTTTCGACGCCGCGGTGCGCGGCGTGTTCGGCCACACCCACGTCATCCCCACCCACCAGGGGCGCGCCAGCGAGCGCCTGCTCTGCCGTGCGGTCGTGAAGCGAGGCGACGTCATCCCGGGCAACACCCACTTCGACACCACCCGCGCCAACATCGAGGACGCCGGCGCCGAGGCGCGCGACATGGTGATCCCCGAGGGGCTCGACCCGGAACTCGACCACCCGTTCAAGGGGAACATCGACCTCGCCGCCCTCGAGCGCTGCATCGCCGAGGCCCGCCCGGAGCGCGTGCCGTTCGTCCTGATCACCGTCACCAACAACTCCGGCGGCGGCCAGCCGGTCTCGATGGCGAACCTCCAAGGCGCGCGCGCCGTCTGCGACCGATTCGGCATACCACTGCTGCTCGACGCCGCGCGCTTCGCCGAGAACGCCTACTTCATCAAGCTGCGCGAGCCGGCCTGGGCGGACAAGACCCCGCGCGAGATCGCCCGCGCGATGTTCGCCCTCTCCGACGGCGCGATGATGAGCATGAAGAAGGACGCGTTCGGCAACATCGGCGGCGTGATTTCGATCAACTCGGACGGGTGGGCCGAGAAGGTCCGCACCGCCCTCATCCTCACCGAGGGGTTCATCACCTACGGCGGCCTCGCCGGGCGCGACCTCGAGGCACTGGCGATCGGGATCGACGAGATCCTCGACGAGGAGTACCTCAAGTACCGCATCGCGTCGACCGCATACGTCGGCCACCACCTCGCGGCGGCCGGCGTGCCGCTGCTCAAGCCGATCGGCGGGCACGCCGTCTACCTGAACGGCCGCAAGTTCTGCGACCACATCCCGGACGAGCAGCTCCCCGGCTGGGCGCTCTCGGTGGCGCTGTACGAGAGCATCGGTGTGCGCGCCTGCGAGATCGGCAACGTCATGTTCGGCACGCAGGACGCGACCACGGGCGTCTGGACGTGGCCGGCGCTCGACCTCGTCCGCCTCGCGATCCCCCGCCGCACGTACACCCAGAGCCACATGGACTACGTGGTCGAGGGGATCATCGAGCTGTACGGTCACCGACGCGAGATCCGCGGCCTGCGCTTCGCCCGCCGCCCGGCGGTCCTCCCCCACTTCACCGCGACGTTCGAGCAGGTGTAAAGGCCGGGGTTTGGAGCTCGGGGCTCGGGGGTCCCGGCTCGGGGTTCGGGTGCCGAAGGCTGGGTGCGCAACCTAGCCCCGTGCAGGGATTGCCGACCAGACCGTAAAGAGGTATAATGTCAATGAGATGCGGGACGACGCGCGGAACAGGGCACGCCAGCAGAGGCTCCGTATCGGCGAGGGCGAGGACGCCGTGATCGAACAGCAGGTCGACGACGCGCTGCAAGCCACCGCCGAGCAACGGATGACCGCTGGGCTGGCGCTTGCCGACGCCGTCTATGCGCTCTGGCGGGAGCGGGGGTTGTCGCATGACCAAGGACTTTGCCGATTTCCTGGGTGCGCTCAACAACGAAGGCGCGGCCTACGTCGTCATCGGCGGGATGGCGGTGGTCTTTCACATCCCCTACCGCACCACGCGTGACATCGACGTCCTCATCGAGCCGACGCTCGAAAACGCACGCAGTGTCCGTCGCGCCGTCGAACGCTGGGGCGGGTTCGAGCCGGAGTTTACCGAGGCCGAGTTCATCGCCGGCGACATCCTGTCGTTCGGCGGTCTCCTGCGGGTCGAGATCCACTCGCGAGTCCCGGGCGCAACATGGGAGGACCTCGCGAGCCGGCGCGTGCCGGGGACGTTCCAGGGGGTCCCCACGTCGTTCGCGAGCCTCGAGGACCTCATCGCCATGAAGGAGGCCTCGGGCCGTCGCGAGAAGGACCTGCCCGACCTCAAGCGCCTCCGTCGGCTGAAGGAGAAGCTCGCCCATTAGCAGCCGTCAGCGATTCGCGTGCAGGTGCGATGGCCTCTGGTCCGAACCGGCCGCGCCGGCCGCAGGCCGCGCGGCCTCCAGCCCCTCCCTCGAAGACGAGAAGCCCAACGGCAGGCAGGGCCTCGCAGCTTGCGGCGTGCAGCCGCGTCGCCGCCGTTGGGCCAGATGCAAGGCGCCCGAGGCGGACGCGGCGGAGCGTAGCCGGAGGCTACGTGAGCACGCGAGCCGCCGAAGGGCAACGCAGCAGATGGTCCGACGCCGGCGGCGCCACTACAGGGGTTTGGAGTAGATGCGGTAGGTCTTGCTGTGCTCCGCATCCATGAGCCTGACCGTCCTCTTCGCCAGTTCGTTGTCCTCGAGGATCCACGAGTACTCGCACCAGCTGTAGCCGTGGTCGAGCGCAGCCTTGAGCCCCTCGTAGAACATCACGCCCTCGATCCCGCGCAGCCGGTACTCCTCCTTGACGCCCATGGTGATCAGGCGCAGGCCGACGCGCCGGCGCCCGATCAGCATCGCCCGCAGCAGCCGGATCGGGTTCGCCATGCTGCCGTTGAGCGCGGCCAGGGCGGGGTTTGCATCCGGGATCGCGAGCAGGAACCCCGCGGGCTCGTTGGCGATGAACCCGATGCGCAGCAGCGGCGGGTCCACCAGAGGCTTCAGGTCTTTTGCCAGCCAGGCGAACTCGGCCTCGCTGACGGGGATGAACCCCCAGTTCTTCTCCCACGCCCGGTTGTAGATCTCGCGGATGATCTGCACCTCGTTCGAGAACTCCTTGAGGTTGACCGAACGGATGAACAGGTCGGGCTCGCGCCGACGCGTGCGGTCGGCGAACTTTTCCAGGCGCTCGAGCGACTTTGGGTGCACCGGCGAGGCATAGGCGAAGAGATCCTTGGCCTTGACGAGCCCCATCGCTTCGAGTAGTTCGGCGTAGCGCGGCGGGTTGTACGTCATCATCACCGATGGCGGCGTGTCGAACCCGTGCACGAGGAGCCCCGCCTCGTAGTTGGTCGACGGGCTCATTGGACCAACCAGGGTGTCGCAGCCGCGGGCTTTTACCCATGCCGCCGCCGCCTCCACCAGCGCCGCGGCGGCCTCCGGGTCGTCCTCGCACTCGAAGAACCCGAAGAACCCCCACTTGTCGTTGTGGTAGGCGTTGTGCGCCCGGTTCGTG
>NCBR01000203.1 GCA_002279285.1 Acidobacteria bacterium 37-71-11 | reverse complement strand
GAGCTGCATCGGACGGGACTCGTCGTCGCGCCGCCCGTCACGGCGTTCGAAGCTCGCTGCGTTGACCACGTGACCTCCACTCGCGGGCAGGGTAGCCGCCCGCACGGCTTTCGACAACCTCGAGCGCGGCGACCGCCGGAGGCTGCATCAGATGTGGGGCGCGACCGCCGGGCGCGCGGCCGTTCCTGTGGGAGGGCAAAAAGAAGCGCGCGCGGCGCGCGCGCCCCACACGGAAAGACGAAACGACCCCGTCTCTATGTGGGCGCGACCGCCAGGCGCGGCCGTCGATCAAGAGGTGAGAGACAGCGCGGGCAGGGTCAGTCGGGGAGGTCGACGAGTTCGAGGTGAACGGCGGTCCCGGGCAGGATCAGGCCGGCGATGCGGTCGATGCGGGCGGCGGCGTCGGTGACGAGCAGGCGCACGCCCCCGCCGCCCTTCCCGCCAAGATCGCGGTGCGCCACCAGCGCCTCCACCTCCGCCGCCACGGCCTCGGCCGAGTCCACGAGGCGCACGCCGTCGCCGAGCGCGGCCGCGATCGCCGGCCGCAGCAGCGGGTAGTGCGTGCACCCCAGGATCAGCGTGTCCACGCGGCCGCCGGTGAACGGCTCGAGGTAGAGGGCGGCGACCTCCCGGGTGACCGGGTGGTCCCACCACCCCTCCTCGGCGAGCGGCACGAACAGCGGGCAGGCGCGTGCCGTGACCTCGACGTCGGGCCTGAGCGCGCGCAGCGCCCGCTCGTACGCGCCGGACGCGACCGTGGACTCGGTGCCGATGACGCCGACCCGGCCCCGGGTCGCGGCGAGCGCGGTGCGGGCGCCCGGCGCAACCACGCCGATCACCGGGACCTCCATCGCCTCCTCCAGCGCCGGCAGCGCCGACGCGGAGACCGAGTTGCAGGCGACCACGAGCAGCTTGGCGTCGTGCCCGGCGAGGAAGCCGGCCGCCCGCACCGCGTAGCGGACGACGGTCTCGGCCGATTTCGTGCCGTACGGGAGGCGGGCGGTGTCGCCGAGGTAGACGAAGCGCTCGCCCGGCAGCCGCCGCTGCAGCGCCGCCAGCACCGTCAGACCGCCGATCCCCGAGTCGAAGATCGCGATCGGCCGCGCGTCGGTCACGGCGCCACCAGCTCGGGGTTGGGCGCGAGCGGGCGGGAGAGGTCGAGGTGGCCGAGCGTCGCCACCTGCTGCCCGCCGAACAGGAGCTGCACGCGGCGGACCGCGGGGCAGTTCGCGACGACGCTGTTCACGGTCGCGTAGGCGAGGGCGAGTTCGCCGTCGGTGCCGGACACGGCATCGGCGGGGGGCGGCGAGAGGTCCACCCAGGCGTCCCCTTCGCGGTCGAGGAACACGGCCTGCACGGTGGCGGGCCACGGCAGCGCGGGCGCGAACCCCTGGCGCGAACCCGCAACCAGTTCCTCGACGACCAGCTTGATGCGCGCCGGGGTCCCGGCGGGAAGCTCGGGCACCTCGCGCGTCTCGCGGTGGAGCATCGTGTCGTCGCCCGGGAAGAAGAGGACGAGCGAGGCGGGCACCGGCGTGGGGGCAGGCGACGACGCCTCCGTCGCGAGCGGCGGCGCGGGCGCCCGGTGACGGCGGCTCAGCAGCACGACGGCCGCCAGAATGCCGACCACGATCAGGGTCGCGGCGATCGGGCGCAGCGCTTTCATGGTGTCGGCGTACCGGCCGGCGACGTCGCCGGGGTCGGCGTCGGCTCGTGCAGGTAGGCGACGATCGCGGCGGCGAGGGCGGCGGCGATCTGCTGCTGGGTGTCGGGCAAGGCGAGGCGCGCGGCCTCGTCGGGGTTGGAGAGGAAGCCGACCTCGACGAGCGCCGCGGGCATCGTCGCCCCGGTCAGCACGACGAACGGCGCCTGGCGGATGCCGCGGTCCTTGATCCCCTGGAGCTCGTTGAGCCTCTCCTGGATCGAGCGCGCCAGCCGCGCGGAGTTGTTGAGGTTGGCGACGTGCGCGAGGTCCCAGAGGATGAGCTGGACGGTGTCCGGGCTGGCCGACGCGTTCTCGCGCGCCGCGGACTGTGCCGCCTGCGCGTCGGAGGCGTCGGCGCTCATGTAGTAGGTCTCGGCGCCGTGCGCGCCGCGGGCGAGCGAAGCGTTGGCGTGGATCGAGACGAACACGGTGGCCTGCAGGCGGTTCGCGAGCGCGGTCCGGTCGGTGAGCGACACGGTGTCGTCGCCGTCGCGGGTGAGGCGGGTGTTGACGCCGGCGGCCTGGAGTTGCGCGGCCGTGGCGCGCGCGACCGCCAGCGTGATGTCCTTCTCCAGCTCGCTGCCGGGTCCCTTGGCGCCCTGGTCCCCGCCACCGTGGCCGGGGTCGAGGACGACGAGCGGCCCGGCGCGCGGCGCGGCGACCGCCGCCACCGGCGCGGCGGTCCCGAGCCGGACGACGAAGCGCGGCGGATCGTCGAGCGGGTAGGTGTTCGCCACCTCGGCGCCGGGAGCGAGACGCAGCGTGAGCGTCGTGCCGCGGAGGTCGCCCCCGAGCAGCTCCGCCTCCGGGGCGATCGGCTTGGCCAGCGTCACCGGGGTGGCGAACAGCAGCGCCACCGCGCCCCGCGTCGCGGCGACCTGCGGCCGTTGCTTCGTACCGCGCACCACCAGCGTCGTCCCCGTCGGCGCGCGCACCACCGAGACCTCGATCTGCTCGCCGGCCGACGCGTGCGCCAGCTCGAGGCTGGCGTCGCTGCCGCTAAGCGTCCAGCCGAACGGCGCGAGCAACACGGCAGCGGTTGCCGGCGCGCACACGACGTGGCCCTCGAGCTGCCGCAGCGGCCCCGGCAGCCGCGTCAGGCGGCCGTCCACGACCGCGAGCGATCCGCCGGGCGTGAACTGCACCTGGTGGTCGCCGGCGGAGGCGTTGTAGCTTCCGGCCGCGGCGGCGAACTGGACATCGACGCCCGCCAGGCGCAGCACCGCGAGCGCGTCGAGGAGGTCGCCGCGGGCGAACACCTCCTGTGCGCCCTGGGGGGTCGTGACGGTGACGGCTGCCGCCGCCATCGGCAGCAACACGAGAACGGCAACGACGATCGCTATGGTTTTGCGCATGTCTTGTTTGGGGGCGCATTCTCCGACACCCCGAGCCACCGAGGTTACACGTTCGCAGCTACTTGAGGCAAGACCCGCGCCGGTTTCAGCGCGCCTCGGCCTCGCTGCGCAGGCGCTCGTCCAGGACGGCGGCGACATCGCGGACCGTGGCGGCGCACCCGGCGAGGCGCAGCGAGGTGACGAACTCGCGGTGGCCGCGGCCGGCGCGGTACTCCGGCTCGCGCGAAGGGTGGCGCAGGTAGCGGTCGAGCAGGCCGAGGTCGGGGTCCACGAGCACCGAGACCTGGAAGAGGACGCGGCCGCCGGCGAGGCGCAGCGAGCTGCCCGCGACCTTGCGGTCGCCGAGGCAGAGGTCCGAGACCCCGCGCATCTCGACGCCGGCGACGCCGAGCGCGGCGAGCGCGGCGGCGACGGCCCCGCAGCAGCGCCTGAAGTACGGCTCCGGGAAACGCACCGCGGGGTCGGCGGCAAGCACCGCGGACGCCGCCACGACGCCGGGGGCGAGCACCACCGCCCCGCCTCCGGAAGGGCGGACGACGACCGGGACACCGTCGCCGGCGCAGCGCTCGAGGAAGATCTCGCGCTCGGGGGAGCGCGACCGGCTCACCACCACGACGACCTCGCGCGCCGCCTCCACTCGCACGACCGGCGGCCGCGCCCCCGCGAGGTCGAGGCCGGCGAGCGAGCGGGCGTGGTCCGACGGCGGCAGCGACGGAAGAGGGACGGCGCCCACGGCCCGGATTGTAGCGGTCCCGGCCCGCGGCGGGCGGCCTGAGGCAAACACTTGCGCCCGTTTGTGCCCTATACTTTGCGGATGGAGTGGCACATCCTGGGGAGCTTCGGCGGGTCGAGCCCAACGTGCCGGATGACCTCGTTCTTGATCAACGGCGAACTCGCCCTCGACGCCGGCTCGATCACCCAGGCGCTGCCACTCGATGCACAGCGGCGTATCCGCCAGATCGTGCTCACCCACTCGCACCTCGACCACACCGCCTCGATCCCGTTCCTGGTCGAGAACACCTTCGGCGAGCAGCGCGAGGCGCTCGAGATCCTCGTCACCCCGCAGGTCCTGCACACGGTCAAGATGCACCTGTTCAACAACGACACCTGGCCGGACTTCACGCGCATCCCCAACGACATGCTGCCCGCGCTGCGCCTCACCCAGGTCGAGCCGCGGACCACGTTCACCGCCGGCGGCCTGCGCCTGACGTCGGTGCCGGTGCGCCACACGGTCCCGACGCACGGCTACCTCGTCGAGGACGAGGGCGGCGCGGTCCTCTTCACCTCCGACACCGGGCCGACCCAGGAGGTCTGGGATCTCGCCAACCGGACGCCCAAGCTCAAGGCGGTGATCGTCGAGGTCTCGTTCCCGAGCCGGATGCAGGCGGTGGCGGACGTGTCGCTGCACCTCACCCCGACGACGCTGGCCGTCGAATTGGCGAAACTCAAGCGCGACGTGGCCGTGCACCTCTACCACCTCAAGCCGGCGTACGTGGATGAGCTGCGCCAGGAGCTGGCCGCGACTCGCTTCCCCCACCCGGTCGAGGAACTCCGCCAGGGCGACACCTACAAGTTCTGACCTCCCGCACGGAGTCCACGAGACAGCGCGCGCGGCGCGCGCGTCCCACACCTACAATGCAAGACCCTCGTTTCGATGTGGGGCGCGACCGCCGGGCGCGCGTCCTCTGTGGTGATTCTCGGAGGGCAGGAAGAAGCCGGCGCGGCGCGCCGGCCCCACATGGACAAGACCGGTCCCTGTCTCGATGTGGGGCGCGACCGCCGGGCGCGCGTCCTCTGTCGTGATTCTCGGAGGGTAAGAAGAAGCCGGCGCGGCGCGCCGGCCCCACATGGACAAGACCGGTCCCTGTCTCGATGTGGGGCGCGACC
>NCBR01000202.1 GCA_002279285.1 Acidobacteria bacterium 37-71-11 | reverse complement strand
GGCGGCCCGGAGGTCACCTGGACAACGACGCCGACGAAGTGGAGCAACGACTTCTTCGAGAACCTGTTCCACTACGAATGGGAGCTGACCAAGAGCCCGGCCGGTGCGTATCAGTGGACCCCGAAGGGTGGGGCAGGCGCCGGCACGGTGCCGTATGCGCACGACCCATCAAAGCGGCGCGCGACGGCGATGCTGACCACCGACCTCGCCCTGCGCTTGGACCCGGCCTACGAGAAGATCGCGCGGCGCTTCTATGAACATCCGGACGAGTTCGCGGACGCGTTCGCCCGGGCGTGGTTCAAGCTGACGCACCGCGACATGGGCCCGCGCACCCGCTATCTCGGCCCGGAAGTGCCCAAGGAAGAACTGATCTGGCAAGACCCCGTCCCTGCCGTGAACCACCCGCTGGTCGATGACAAGGACATTGCCGCGCTCAAAGCCAAAATCCTCGCTTCGGGTCTGTCGATCTCCGAACTCGTCTCCACCGCCTGGGCGGCGGCGGCCACCTTCCGCGGCTCCGACAAGCGCGGCGGCGCGAACGGGGCGCGAATCCGTCTCGCGCCGCAGAAGGGGTGGGCGGTCAACCAGCCGGCCCAGCTCGCGAAGGTGCTCGAAGCCCTCGCGGCGATCCAAAAGGGGTTCAACGCCGCGCAGCCCGGCGGGAAGAAGGTCTCGCTCGCCGACGTGATCGTCCTCGGCGGCTGCGCCGCCGTCGAGCAGGCCGCCAAGAACGCCGGGCACGCCGTGAAGGTCCCGTTCGCTCCGGGGCGCATGGACGCGTCGCAGGAGCAGACCGACGTCGACTCCTTCGCGGTGCTCGAGCCGGTCGCGGATGGGTTCCGCAACTACCTCAAGACCGGGTTCAGCGTGCCGGCGGAGGAGCTACTGGTCGACAAGGCGCAACTCCTGACGTTGACCGCGCCGGAGATGACGGTCCTCCTCGGCGGCCTGCGCGTCTTGGGCGCGAACTACGGAAACTCGCCGCACGGCGTGTTCACGACGCGTCCGGGGACGCTCACCAACGACTTCTTCGTGAACCTGCTCGACATGGGCACCCAGTGGCGGGAGGCCACACCCGAGGGCGTGTTCGAGGGGCGCGATCGCGCGACGGGGAAGCCCAAGTGGACCGGCACCCGCATCGACCTCGTCTTCGGTTCGAACTCCCAACTCCGAGCCCTCGCCGAGGCCTACGTACGCATGTGACGACTCGCAGGAGGCGTTCGTGCGCGACTTCGTGGCTGCATGGGACAAGGTCATGAACCTCGATCGCTTCGACCTTGCCTGATCCCGACGGGATGGGCGTCGGGTAGGCCCCGGCGGTGACCCGCCGGGGCCCCCGCGCATCCGGACGTGCGGGCCTCCCGCATCCGGTGCATCAGAAGCGCGGGTTCGCTGCGAGCCGGTCGATCGAGTGACCTGCCTCCCTGAAACGGGCCTCCTCACGTGGCTCCATGATTTTGGGAAATCACACCCGGGCCGAGGGCTCAATGGCGGGCCGCACGGTTGCCGATCTTGCCGTGCTAACCTCACTCGCGTTTCGCCGGCAGTGATGGAGGTGGGATGTGCGGGATCTGCGGGTTCGCGCCGGTTGACCCGCGCCGGACGGTCGATCGGGCGGTCCTCGGGAGGATGACCCAGACGCTGGAACACCGGGGGCCGGACGGCGGCGGCATCCTCGCCGCCCCGGGGATCGGCCTCGGCATCCGCCGGCTCTCCATCATCGACCTCGAGACCGGCGACCAGCCGATCTCCAACGAAGACGGCTCGATTGCAGTGGTCTGCAACGGAGAGATCTACAACAGCCCCGAGTTGCGCCGGGAGCTCGAGGCGGCGGGTCACCGTTTTCGCACCCGGTCCGACGTCGAGGTCGTCGTCCATCTGTTCGAGGATCTCGGACCCGGGTTCGTGACTCGCCTGCGGGGGATGTTCGGCCTCGCCGTCTGGGACGCCGCGTCCCGCCGCCTCGTGCTGGCGCGCGACCGCTTCGGGATCAAGCCCATCGTTTACAGTGTGGCGGCCTCCGGGCTTTGGTTCGGCTCGGAGTCCAAGGCGATTCTGGCAGGTGGCGAGGTCGGGCGCGAAGTCGAGCTACGAGGGATCGAGGATCTCCTCACCTTCGGGTATGTCCTCACGCCCCGCACCCTCTTCGCGCGGATCAGAAGACTCCCTCCGGCACATCTGCTGGTCTGGCACGACGGCACGGCCGCGCTCCACCGCTACTGGCGGCCGCCGCTCGACGCCGAACGTTCGGCGATCGGCGAGAAGGAGTGGGCCGAAGCGCTCCTCGCGAAGCTCGAAGAGACGGTCCGGATGCACCTCCGCAGCGACGTGGAGGTGGGAGCCTGGCTCAGCCCTGGCGTGGACTCGAGCGGTGTGGTGAGCCTGGCACGGCAGGCGCTCGGACGCCCGCTGCGAACCGTCACGCTCGCATTCTCAGACCCCCTGGCCGACGAGACGCGGCGGAGCCGGACGCTGGACGCCTACCCCGGCTACGAGATGCCCAACGAGCAGGCCGTCTGTGACGCGGAGTCGTTCAACCTCCTCCCCGAGGCGGTCCGGGCCATGGAGGAGCCGACGGCGTACGCCATCGAAGTTCCGCGCCTGGTGCTCGCGCGGGCGTCGGCTCGCAACGTGAAGGTCGTGGTCACCGGCGAGGGCTCGGACGAGCTCTTTGGCGGCTACCCGTACTTCCGCTGGAACCAGCGGACCGCGCGGTTCGCCCGGCTGCCGCGATGGCTGCGGCGGGGCCTCGTGCTCGGGCACCTCCTCGAGGCGAGGCGCCCCTGGGCCGTTCCGCTCCTGCTCGCGCCCGCCGAGATGGGGAGGGAGAGGTACCGCCGCCTCGTGGGCGTGGTCCCGGCGGCGGTGGCCGGCACCGTGCTGGCGCCCGAGGTCCGGCATCACCTCGAAGGCTGCCGGGAGGAGGACGAGTGGCCGCTCTCCGTTCAACAGCTGCGTTCGTTGTCGTCGTTCTCCGCGCTGCGCCGCTGCGAGATGGAGGTGCGCCTCCCGGACTTCGTGCTCCACACGGCGGACCGCGCCGCGATGGCGTACGGGCTGGAGGTAAGGGTGCCGTTCCTCGATCACGAACTCGTGGAGCTGTGCGCGCGCATCCCGCCCTCGCTCATGCTCCGGGGGAACACCGAGAAGTACATCCTGCGCCGCGCCCTCGAACGGTCTCTGCCCTCCGAGATCTGCTGGCGGCCGAAACGAGGGATGCTCGCGCCGTTCTCCGGCTGGTGGCGGGGGCCACTGCCCGACTTCGCGCAGGAGCTGCTCTCCGCAAACCGGCTGCTCGAGAGCGGCTACTTCGCGCCCGGCATCGTCGCCGAGCTGCTGCGAAGGCACCGGAGCGGCGCCGCCGATGTGAGCCAGGTGCTCAACGCCGTCCTCGGGGTTCAGCTCTGGGACACGATCTTCCTCGAGGGTGATGCCGTTGCCGGGACCGTCTGACGGCGCGTCGACGCGGCGCCGTACGGATCACCCTTTCGCGTCGCCGGAGGCCGTCCAATCAACCGGCGCGATCGCGGCTCGCTTCCTGTCGTCCGGACTGATGCCGAGCTCCGGGCACGCGTCGCAGCAGATCAGCTTTCCGCATTCCCGTTTCCAGCAACGGATGGGGCCGAGCTGGGCGAAGAACAGCCTTGCCAGGTGGTCGCTGAGCCGCCCCTTGAGGAGCACGAGATCGCCGCGCCGGAGCGAGGCGCGGAGGAACTGCTCGGCCTCCCGGAGATCGCTGAACGCGTGGACGTTCTCCGCGGGCAGGCCGGAAGCCAGCGCCCCGCGCTTCCCGTGGCCGGCAGCGCCCCCGACGAACACCGCGACCTCTGCGACCCGGGCGATCTCCTTTCCCAGTCTGAAGACCCGCTTCCGGCGCACCGTGCTGCCGTAGTCGGTCACGTCGCTGATCACGGCGACGCGGCGATCGGCGCGTGCCTCGGCGAGCACCTTGAGCGCCGCCTCGAACGTGTCGATCGAGCCGTCGTACTCGTCGCGCAGGACGACCGCGCCGGCCGGTATCAGCATCGGCTGCATGCGGCTGAGGAAGGGCTCGACGGTGGCGAGCGCGGCGGCCGCCTCGCCGAGGGGGACCCCAAGGCGCCGCGCCGCGGCCAGCGCCGCGACCGCGGAAGTGCACCAGTGGGTCCCCACCAGGCGCGTTCGCACATGGCATGAGCCGCCATCCCTGGTGCGCACGTCGAACTCCAGTCGTCCGGGCCAACGCGATGTGGCGCCCTCAGCCCAGAGGTCGAACGCGGGAGAGGTGCCCGACCTCACGACTTCGCCACGGACACGATCGGCCATCGCGTTCACTTTGGGGTCGTCCGCGTTGAGGACTGCCACGCCGCCGGGCCGCAGCGCCTCCAGGAGGAGGGCCTTCTCGCGGGCGTGCGCCTCCTGGTCGGGGAACGTCTTCGTGTGGGTGCGGAGAACCGTGAGCACGAGTGCGACGTCGGGCCGGACGAGGCGGGCGAGACGGCGCATCTCACCGGGCGCCCCGACGCCGATCTCGATCACGGCGAAGCGGTGCCACGGACGGACCCGGAGGACGTTGAGCGTGAGCGGCAGTCCGGTGTTCTCGTTGCCGGCGCTCCTGAACGTCGGCCCCCGGCAGCCGAGCATCGCCGCCAGCATCTCCTTCGTCGTGGTCTTGCCGTGCGTCCCGGTGACCGCGACGAACGTGGTTGCGCGAAGCGCCCGGCGCCAGAGAATCGCGATCCCGTAGAGGGTCTGCGCGATCAGGACGTTGAGGCCGCGAGTGAGGATTCCCCGCACTCGGAGAGGGAACCGGCCGAAGCTCACGGACGGCACCATCGGCCCGGGTCCGGCGGGTTTGCTCCCGCCCCGCACGGGTTTGGGCGGGACGACCGGCTCACGGCGGCGCCTCCCAGCCGGCTCTTTCGAACCTCCAGCGAACCGGCGCCGCGGCAGCGCGGTCGAGACGGACGAAGATCCGGGGCCGTGGGCCGGCGCCGATCGCTCGGACGACCCCAATGCGGCGGAGCCCCATTTTGAGCCAGGGAGCGAACGCCCCCGGGTTATCGGGCAGGATGGCGGCAAGCAACGCGGTGCGCCCCTGTTTCTGCAGCGCCTTCATGAACACGGCCCCTCTGGCCGTCGCGAGACCCAACTGGCGGTACTCCGGGTGGGTGAAGGCGCGGTAGCTGTACCCGACGCCGTCGTCGAGCAGCACCCGGCAGCGGAGGTACTCGACCCACGCCTCGCCGAAGGCGACCCACGAGACGTGACGGAGTGACCCAGAGCACCACGCTCCCCAGCACTCGTGCCCGCGGGCGAGTCGGTCGCGAAAGACGCCCGCATCGCCCTGGCCGAGAGCCGCGAAGGCGGCCGCATCCTCCCGCCCGAGGGGCCGGATCTCCACTTCCACGCGGGGCGAGATCTCGGGCACCGGCTCGTCGAGCCGCCTCTCCATCAGTACGAGCCGGCGATACCCCACGAGGGACAGGCCGCCGAACCACACCCCGCCCGGGCCCTTCTCGCGGTACACGCGCAGCATCCGTGCCCACATCGGCGCCTTGCCCTCGACCATTGCGTCCCCCCGAGGTGTCTCGAACCGAAGGGTACCATCGCCTTTCCAGGGGCCGGCCCGCAGAGGTGGCGAGGGCGGCTGCCCGAAGCTCCGCGGCCAGAGCGCCCGCGCACACGCCACGATAGAATCGACGTCAGGAAGCACACGGCAAGCGGCGGCTGCGCGGTCTGGTTGGTTTCGGACGCTCGTCTGACCGGACGCTGCGGACGTCCGGCCGCCCTGGGGCGAAGGGGAGTGTGTGGGCGCTGACGACATCCAGGCCGTGGTGAGCGAGGAGATCTCGCTTGCGAACTCGGCCCGCGGACGATGGCACGCCGAGTACCTCGGCCGTTCCTACCGGTCTGCGGTCGAGATGGCGACGGCGCAGGTCGGCCGCGGCTCCCGGACGGTCCTGAAGACCGATCTCTGGAACGAGTGCCTGGGCGGCGCGCGAGGGATCGCCGGCTATTTCCACGAGAGGGACGGGCTTCGGTTCTTCGGCCTCGACCTCCTTCACCCGGTCTGCGTCGAGGGACGCGCCCGGGTCCCGGCGATGCACGTCGTCCAGGCCGACATCAGGGCGCTCCCGTTCCGGGCCGGATCGTTCGACGCGGTTCTCGAT